>JABUTQ010000111.1 GCA_021443605.1 Bacteroidales bacterium
ATCCTTGCCCTCAACCTTGGGATAATCATCGCGCTTGTCGTTCTGACTCTCCTTTTCGGAAGAGTCTATTGTTCGGTGATTTGTCCATTGGGAATAATGCAGGATATTATATCCTTCTTTAGAAAAAAGCGGAACAAATATGGATACAAGAAGCCAATCACCTGGCTCAGAGTCACTTTCCTTGTTTTATTTGTAATAGTGCTTATTGCCGGAGTCGGAGGAGTCGTAACGCTTTTGGAGCCTTACAGCACTTTTGGCGCCATCGCATCAAATCTATTCGCCCCTCTCTATGGGCTGGGCAACAACTTGCTGGCAATGATAGCGGAGAAGGCAGATAGCTATGCCTTTTACAGCACTGAAGTCTATATCAGAAGCATTCCGGTATTCATCTTTGCCGCAGTGATGTTTGTCATAATATTTATCTTGGCGTGGAAAGGGGGCCGAACTTACTGCAACACCGTTTGCCCAGTGGGCACAGTGCTCGGAACCATCTCCAAATTCTCCCTTTTCAAACCTTCGTTCGACCTTGACAAATGCAACGGATGCAAACTCTGCGCACGCAATTGCAGGGCAAACTGCATAAATCCCGAAGAGCACAAGATTGATTTCTCAAGGTGCGTCGCCTGTATGGACTGCCTCAACAACTGTCATCAGGGGGCGATATCATACAAACTTGCAGTCGGCAAAAAACATCAGAATGCTGAAAGAACTGATAATCAGAATAATAAAGGGCGTAGAGCTTTCGTGTCCGCAAGCGCCATAATCGGTATCGCTGCCGTAGCTAACAGCCAGGAGCAGCAGAGGATGGATGGTGGACTTGCCGTTATTCTCGACAAGAAAGTGCCGGCAAGGGAGCACAAGATTGTCCCTCCGGGATCGATTTCCATCAAGAATATGGAAAACCACTGTGTCGGATGCCAGCTCTGTATAATGCAGTGCCCCAACAAGGTGCTTATTCCAAGAACCGACCTTATGGGATTCATGAAGCCGCAGATGACCTTTGAAAAAGGTTATTGCCGCCCCGAATGCACAAAGTGCAGCGAAGTTTGCCCCGCAGGAGCCATCAAACCTCTCGATGTTGCCGAAAAATCATCCACCCAAATCGGACACGCGGTTGTTATCCTCGACAACTGTATCGCAGCAAAAGATGGCGTATCTTGTGGCAACTGCGCACGCCACTGCCCGGCCGGAGCCATAAAGTTGGTGCGCACCAATCCTGATGACAACACTTCTCCGAGAATTCCAACTGTAAATACTGAAAGGTGTATCGGATGCGGCTCGTGCGAGTTCCACTGTCCGTCACGCCCGTTCGGCGCAATCTATATCGAAGGTCACGACGTTCACAAAACAATCTAAAAAGCCATGAAAGACAATAACATAACTCGCAGAGACTTTTTCAAAAAGACAGGTGCCGCAGCAGCTGCTGTGACTGCCGTTTCAATGTTGCCCCTCAGAGCCCAGAGCAGCCAAAGCGGCAAGATGACCTATCGCGAAAATCCTAACAACAATGATAAGGTTTCCCTCCTTGGATATGGTTGTATGCGTTGGCAGATGACCGAAGATCAGCAAGTAAATCAAGAGTCTGTAAATGAACTCGTTGACAAGGCGCTTGCATCCGGAATCAACTATTTCGACACTGCGCCGGTATATTGCCGCGGCCTCTCGGAGACCGCAACGGGGATTGCTCTGAAGAGATACCCGAGAGACTCATACTATATCGCCACAAAGCTCTCCTCAAGGGGCAATTCCAAGGCGTGGCCGTTTGAGGAGTCCAAAAAGATGTACCTCAACTCATTGAAAAATCTCCAGACCGATTATATAGATTATTATCTTCTCCACTCAATCGGCGGTGAAGGATCCATTGAGCGCCTTCAGGAGAGATTTTTTGACAACAAGGTAATCGATTTCCTTTTGAAGGAACGCGAAGCAGGCCGTATCCGCAACCTCGGATTCTCGTTCCACGGAGACACGAAGCTTTTCAACTGGATGCTGGATCAGCACGACAAGGTGCATTGGGATTTTGTCCAGATACAGATGAACTACATAGACTGGCATCACGCCTCGGCATCCCAGAACTCCGATATCCTTTACAATGCTCTGGCAGAAAAGAATATCCCCGTGGTAATTATGGAGCCTCTTCTCGGCGGTCGTCTCGCTTCTGTCCCCAACCATATAGCGGAGAGACTTCTTGAGAAGGAACCAACACAAAGCATCGCCTCATGGGCTTTCCGTTTCTGCGGCACATATCCGAAAGTACTCACTGTTCTCAGTGGTATGACATATATGGAGCATCTGGAGGATAACCTCAAGACTTTCAGCCCGTTAAAGCCGTTGAACGAAGAGGAGCTCGCCTTCCTTGACGATACAGCGGAACTGATGGCGCAATATCCGATTGTCGGATGCACCGACTGTAAATATTGTATGCCATGCGAATATGGAATTGACATCCCGTCAATTTTCAAGCATTACAACAAATGCGTCAACGAAGGGACAATGCCCGAAAATGACGAAAATTACAAGAAAGCCCGCCGCGCATTTCTTATCGGCTACGACCGCACCGTCCCCCGCCTGAGACAGGCAGATATGTGCATCGAATGCCGCAAATGCGTTTCACGCTGCCCTCAAAGAATCAATATTCCCAGTGAGCTCCGCAAAATCGACAGGTTTGTGGAGAAGCTCAAGCAGGGAAAAGAGCTATAATCATAAACAATTCATTTCTAAAACTTTACGACCATGGCAAATGATATGTTGGATTTCAGCAAGGTAAACAAGGATAACCTCAGATACAAATTGCTCTATGGTTATCTGCGCCTTGCCCACAATTACATCTATTACAGAAGATTCATAGTCAGAGGAAAAAACAACATTCCCAAAGACGAAGGTTACCTGGTGATTGGGAATCACCAAAACGGACTCAATGATGCCCTCGGCATCCTTTTCGGACTTCACCGCAGCGTGGTGTTTATAGCCCGTGCAGACATTTTCAGAAAGAAATTCATAGCCAAACTGCTCAGATTTCTGCATATAATGCCTGCATATCGTCAGAGGGACACCGGAAAGGAGAATCTCGACAAGAATGACGTGATATTCGCACATTCCGCACGCATCATCAACGAAGGTGACGTCGTTGGACTCTTCCCCGAAGCCGGCCATCAGGATTGCCACAACCTCGGATCTTTCAAGAAAGGATTCGCCCGCATCGCATTCCAGACAGTGGAGAAGACCGACTTCAAAATGAAGTTGAAGATTCTCCCCGTGGGCAACCACTACGACAGCTACACCCATATGCAGAATCGCCTGATTATCAACATTGGCGAGCCATTTGAATTTACAGAACTCTATGACCTTTACAAGGAAAATCCCGAAAGGGCAAGATACCTGCTTGCAAAAAAATCGAGGGAAAGAGTCGAAAAATTGATGCTGAACATTGAAGATCTTGAGAATTACGATGCAATCGACAAACTCTGCTCCATCAACAGGCTCATAGTTCGTCCGAGAGGAAGTTTTCTCAAGAGAAATTTCATAAAGGAATATGAGGCTGACAAGAAGATAGTTGCAAAACTCAAAGCTCATAAGGAAAACTCGCCCGAAGCATACGACGAACTTATGGGCAAGGCAAACGAATATGACGGTCTGCTCAAGAAACTGAATCTTCGCGACTGGGTGCTTAGCAGAAAGGTGTTCCGCTGGGGAATTCTCAGAACTATTCTTTGGATTCTCTTCCTCCCTATATGGGCCGTATGCGCTGCACTCAATATCGTTCCATATTGCGCAAGCTACCCTATCACAAGAAAGATGAAAGACAAAATGCTCGTCTCTTCTGTCTATTTCGGAGCCGGCGTGCTGGTTCTTTTCCCGATATGGTATCTTCTGCTGTTTGCCATCACCTGGATTGTCACAAAGACTTGGTGGATAGCACTGATTACCCTTGCATTATTGCCTTTGACTTTGGTTATCTTCCAGAGGGCCAGGATATTAGGTATCAAGCTCTATAATAGAATCAGAAGAGCTGTCCTCACTTCGAAAAAAGATCCCGATTTGGCAAGGGCAGTAGAATTGAGAAAGGAACTCAAAAGAGATATTTCAAAATTATAGCTTACGACAAAATTCGCTGCACACGATTGCAGTGGCAACGGCAACGTTCAACGATTCCGCCCTGTGTGAAGAGCGGTTGAACGAAGGGATCAGAAGGCGGTTGGAAACACAGTTTTCAACCGCTTTGCTTATGCCGAATGACTCGCTTCCCATCACAATTAAACCTTGTGAGGGAAGTTCTTTTTTATAGATGTCCTCTCCATCGAGGAATGTTCCGAACACCCCTTTGCCGGCCTTTGCAAATGATTGTGCAACTGATACTATATCACTATAAATCAATTTCGTCCGAAAGATTGACCCCATACTTGCCTGTACTGTCTTGGGGTTAAAAAGCTCCACCGTGTCGGGTGATGCGAAGACAGCATCTATGCCAAACCAATCGGCTATGCGGAGAATCGTGCCAAGGTTTCCGGGATCTCTCACCGAATCCAAAGCAAGAGACAACGAATCGGATGATGCGGCCTTGTCTATAATTTCCGAAGTGTCATAAACCGGCTGTTTTACGACGGCCATCGCCGTGGTCGTTACAGAGAACGATATCGCTTCCATAACACTGTCCCCGACAGTTTCACAAGGGACATTTGCTGCACAAATCTCAGTCGCCACATCATCGGATGCGCAATAGACGCACTTTACTTCAAACGACGAAGCAAGCGCCTCTTTCACAGACTTGATCCCTTCTACGGTAAAAAGTCCGCTCTCCTCCCGTCCTTTTTTGGTGAGAAGAAAGCGGACTCTCTTTATTTCGTTTTTTGAAATCATCTGATTATCAATAGCCGAGAATCTTCAACATTGATTTGTAAGTCTGCTCTTTGCTGAAGAGCTTCGTGTAGTACTCGCCGTTCTCATCCCTGTCGATAATCACATGCTTGGGAGCCGGCTGCAGGCAGTGCTG
>JABUTQ010000084.1 GCA_021443605.1 Bacteroidales bacterium
CAAAAGGTAATGGGAAATCAGATAGAATATATTGGTTGTGGGGATGTATTTAAAATTAACTGAATGGATAAATTATTGATAATATGAAAATTACAAGACTTGCAACAATTATTTGCGCAGCGATGTGCCTTTGTGGCTTCTCTGCAATGGCTGAAGCTAACGGTTTTTCCGCCGCTGAAAACCAACTCGAGAAGGATTCTTTCAAGACCGGAAAGGGGACACTTGTGGAGATCACCTTTATCAAGCACGGCACCCTTTTGATAGAAGCCGACGGATTTGCGATTCATATCGACCCGGTGACTATGTTCGGTACTGATTATTCGTTACTTCCCAAGGCCGATTTGCTCCTTGTTTCACACGAGCACGGCGACCACTACGATGCCAAAGCAGTGGAGGCAGTATCCAAAAAAGGAACAGTTTTTCTGGCTAACGGAAATGTTGCCGCTATGGCTCAAAATGCTGAGGCATTGAAAGTTGGTGATACTCGTTCTTTTGATGGAGGCAAGATAGTCGTGACTGCCGTGGCTGCATACAATTGTTCCGAGGGGCGCGACAAATTCCACCCGAAAGGGCGCGACGTCGGTTTTCTGATAGACATAGACGATTTGAGAATCTATGTCGCCGGCGATACTGAGGATATTCCCGAACTTGCCTCACTGAAGGATGTGGATATCGCTTTCTTGCCTGTCAATCAGCCTTATACGATGACTCCTGAGCAATGTATAAAAGCTATTGGGATGTTCAGCCCGAAGATTGTCTATCCATATCATTATGGCGAAACCAATCTTGCTCCGATAGTTGAGCATTTCAAAGGGAAGGGGGCTACCGAGATATGGATTAGGCAACTGCAGTAATATGATTTAGTTATGGAATTTAAATATGAAGTGCCGAAAGAGATTTCCGGCTGGATGAATAGTGTTGGATGTGCCATAACTATCTGTGACAGAGATGGCAAGATTCTGTATATGAACAATCGTTCCCGTGAGACTTTTGCTCGGCACGGGGATATTGTGGGGCAGAATCTGATGCCTTGCCACAATGAGCGTTCTCAAGCGATGATTCGCAAGATGTTGGAAACGGGGGATACGAATGCATATACGATTGAGAAGGGGGGTGTCCGCAAACTGATTTATCAGACGCCGTGGCGAGACAAGGATGGTGTCATCGCCGGTATGGCGGAAATTTCGATTGTGCTCCCGGAAGAGATGCCACACTATGTGCGGTAAGTGTCAGTCAGCGTTTTGTCATCCTTCGCTTCGCTCAGGATGACGTACAATTACTTAAGGGTAGCGAGAATCTGCTCGGCGTGCTCCTTGGCCTTAATTTGTTTGGGGAGGAAAATCTGCTCAACAACACCGTCTTCATTCACAAGGAATGTGGTGCGGAGTGTCCCAACACACTTCTTGCCGCACATCGTCTTCTCGCCCCAGGCTCCAAGCGCTTGAAGCAGGGTCGTATCCGTATCGGCAATCAATGAAAAGTTAAGTGCTTGCTTTTCAATGAATTTCTGATGTGAAGATGCACTGTCTTTGCTTACTCCGAGGATTTCGTATCCTTTGGCGGCCAGTTCATCCTTGTGGTCTCTCAATGAGCAGGCTTCTGCCGTACACCCGCTCGTATTGTCTTTGGGATATGCGTAGAGCACCAGTTTGCGCCCCTTGAAATCTGATGCCTTAATCTGTTTCCCGTCTTGGTCCAAACCAAGTATTTCCGGTATTCTGTCTCCAACTTTCATAACTGATATAATTAAAACGCTAAGATACTGAAAAAATTACTGTTTTGAGAATCGGAATCCGGCCTTCATCCCGTTGAAGTTGGCAGCAAGGGCTGCAATCGAACTGAGTGTGGCGTTGTTTGTATATCCCGATATCGTCTTGACCGCATTGAGGAGTTTTGTTACGTCAACCACTACCACAAGATTGTTGCCATCAAATTGGGTTGTGCCTACAATCTGCTGAATTCCACCACTGTATGTAAGGTTTACATTTCCATTTTCAAGAGTGTACGTTCCGCTCATCGTTTTGTTTCCGAGTGCTTGAGTGAAGTTTCCATCCTTGTCGAATGCCATTGTCATCTTGCCCGGGGTAATCCCAACTTTCTGATAATAACCATCGAGAGTCTGTGCAACCTTTTGTGCAGCTACTTGACCTCCTGCTTTCGAAAGCATATCGTCGCTTTCAAAAAGGACTGCCGGTTCTTGGTATGTCCAGTTGCCAACTATGTCTGTTGTGGTTATTCCGAGTGTTCTGGTTACAATATCCCCCACACCCGAGAGCACGTCAATGATAGAACCGGTCTTTGTCTGTCCGGTTTGGGTTGTTTGTCCCGTTTGTGTTGTTTGTTCTTTTGTGGTCTGGTTCGTGGTCCCCGACTGGGTAAGGACACCACACGCGCATAATGTTGAAACACAGCAAATTGATGCGGCTAAAAAAATGATTGACTTTTTCATCTTGATTTATAGAATATTCGGCGCCGTCGATGCAAAATCAGTGCCGTGAAAGAGCCTCCGCCCTTTTCGTCTATGGAAAAGGGGTGTTTGTCTAAAAAGTAAACCAATAGACAATTGCCGCATTAGTTTTGTGCCAAAATTACATAGCCTCAAAAAACGCATAAAATGAAAATAGTCAAGACAATCATTACAGTGGCTCTTATTACCTTAACTTCTTTGTCTTCAACCGCCAATCCTGCGGATGTGGAGCAGTTCGGCAAAAAGACACTCATAATCGGAACGGTGGCAGACTCGATTTCTCATGAGACTGAACCAAATGCCGTTCTTCAGTTCTTCTCAATCGATAATGCCGAAAAGGCAATTGCATTTACAACTACGGATACCGAAGGGAGGTTCAGCCAAATCATCGAAGGGAAAGGGGAGTATTATCTTTTGTTCAGCGGAGTGGGGAGGAAGGAGAAGCGTGTTGAATTCTCGCTGGGACAAAAAGATACCATAAATCTCGGAACAATTCTCGTACAAGATGATATTCAAGCACTTGAAGGGGCTGCCGTAACGGCGCAGCGGGTGCTCGTAAAAATGGAGGTTGACAAAATGACCTATGATGTGGAAAACGATGTCGATTCCAAGACCAGCACTGTTCTCGATATGCTCCGAAAGGTGCCTATGGTGAGTGTTGACGCTCAGGATAATATTTCGGTAAACGGAAGCACAAGTTTCCAGGTGACCGTGGATGGCAAGCCAAATGCATTTTTCTCAAGCAATCCCGGCCAGATTTTTAAGATGATGCCGGCAAGTGCGGTGAAAGATATTCAAGTGATTACCAATCCGGGTGCAAAATATGACGCCGAGGGAGTGGGTGGAGTGCTAAATATCACTATGGCACGTCTTGAAGACGGAAGCAAGGCATCTACAGACGGATATTTCGGCAACGTTCAGCTCAGCGGCGGAAATCGTACGCTTGGTGGAAGCGTTTTCTATTCACAGCAGACGGGTAAATTCACCCTAAATTTCACAGGAACTTTCAACCGTACAAATATGGATGGAGCATGGAACGAGATTACCAGAAAACAATACACTTCTGAAGATACGGTCAAGACCCATTCAAAACAGACTACAAAATTGGCAACACCGCTTGGTACGGCCAATCTAAGCGCAAGTTATGAGATTGATCCACAGAATCTTATCTCTGTAAGTGCCGGATATACCGGGTTTGGTTCAAGATTGTCCGGTACAAATTCAACAAGTATAGGTACCTTCAATTATTCTAATGATATGACAGCCGGTACCGGTGCCCATTCTATCAGTGCAAACGTCGATTACCAGCATAGTAGCAAAGAAGTTCAAGGGAGAATGTTCACAATCTCATATCAGTTTGCAGGCACTCCCGGCAATAATGATATTACAAACAGGTACAGTGGCGCGGAAAGTATGCCTATATTGAAACCTCTTGATATGCAATCGATTAGTAAAACAAATTCTATGGATCACACTGCGCAGGCAGACTTTACCACTCCATTGCTGAAAGTGCTGACTCTCAGCACAGGGGCAAAATTTATCGGCCGTCACAATATGTCCGATTCTGAACTATCGTTTTGGAATGGTTCTAAATTCGAACGCAGCGACGAGGGGAGTGTCAAGTACGATTTCTACAACAATATCGGTGCACTTTACCTTGAGTTGAGCGGAAATTTTGGAAAGTTCGGGGCAAAGGCGGGAGTTCGTTACGAGCACACTTGGCAGAGATATTCTTACTCCGGAGGCGATGACAAAAACTTCAGCACCAATTATGGTATTGCAGTCCCTTCGGCAAGCGTACAATACAACTTCGGGCCGCTCTCTAATCTCGGGCTTTCGTATAATCTCCGAATCAACAGGCCAGGAATCACTTATCTGAATCCATACATTGATATTTCCGACCCCACTGCACTCAGTTATGGAAATCCCAATCTTGAAATTGAGAAGGCCCATAACGTGAATTTGGTATATAACTATTTTTCACAGAAGTGGATAGTGAATTTGACAGGGCGTTACACTTTCAATGGAAATGGAATCTCCCAATTCTGTTTCTATGATGAGAGTGGACTGCTGAACAATACCTATGGTAATATTGTAAAATCCTCATCTGCAGGTCTTAACGCATTTGTTACCTGGATTCCCGGAAGCAAAACGAGGATACTTGTAAGTGGGGCAGTGGGGTATGATGCGTTCAGCAGCAAGCAACTCGACCAGAAAAACGACGGGTTTACCTGGAGTGCACTTGTCGGAGGACAGCAGACTCTCCCTTGGGATATCAGACTGAGTGCCAATGTGATATTGTCAGGAAGGACATACTCTCTTCAAGGGTGGAATTCCGGAATCAGCGCCGGAGTGCTCGGCCTTACAAAAAGTTTCCTGGACGACCGTTTGACCCTCTCATTGAGTGGCTTGACCAATTTCAACAAAGGGATGCTGCAGATTGAAAATCATACGAAGGGGAAAGATTT
>JABUTQ010000061.1 GCA_021443605.1 Bacteroidales bacterium
GGTATGGGCGAGCAGCATATCAATGCTCTCAAATGGCGTATCAACAACGAATATAAGATTCAGATTGAGTTGTTTGCCCCCAAGATTCCTTATCGTGAGACAATCACCAAGGTGGCAACCGCTCAATATCGTCACAAGAAACAGTCAGGTGGTGCAGGCCAGTTCGGTGAGGTTCACCTCCTTGTCGAGCCTATCGTAGAGGGTGTAGAGCCTACAGGTAAATTCAAGATTGATGGCAAAGACACTCAGCTCACAATCAAGGGTAAAGAGGAATTCCCTCTCGAGTGGGGCGGCAAGTTCGAGTTCTACAACTGCGTTGTCGGTGGTGCCATCGATGCAGGCTTCATGCCGGCCATCAAGAAAGGTCTCATGCAGAAGATGGAAGAAGGGCCTCTCACAGGATCTTACGCCCGCGACATCCGCGTATATGTATATGATGGTAAGATGCACCCGGTTGACTCAAAGGAAATCGCGTTCATCATAGCAGCCCGCAACGCCTTCAAGGAGGCCTTCAAGATTGCAGGTCCGAAGATTATGGAGCCTATCTATATGGTAGAGATTATGGTTCCCGGCGACTGCATGGGTGACGTAATGAGCGATATCCAGAACCGCCGTGGTCTCATCGAGGGTATGAGCAGCGAAAAGGGCTTCCAGATTCTCAAGGCAAGAGTTCCCCTCGCAGAGCTTTACAAATACTCAACCACTTTGAGCTCAATCACTTCCGGCCGCGCTACCTTCACAATGACATTCCTCGACTACCAGCAGGTTCCGATGGATGTTCAGGAGAAGCTCCTCAAGGCATACGAAGAAGAAGCCGAGAAAGAAGAGTAATATCATCCTGCATATCTCAAAAGAGGCTGGCCCCGAAAAATGGCCAGCCTCTTTTGTTTTTTATTCTGCACTTTCAAATTTCAATTTCATAAAGAACCCTATTTACACCTTAAAGTGTAATTTTTGCATTTAAATTTGATTTTCTCCTTTAGTTGGATTATCTTTGTTATGAAATGAATGAAATAACGATATCTGATGTACGCAACTTTTTGGATAGCATAAATGTCAAGATTGACATTTATGGAATGGTCTTCGTGAACCGCCAACGTTGTCAAGAAACTATGCGAATGTTGGGGATTAGTGAGAAAGTTGCAAAAAATATCATTAAAGATCTTGACGAAAAAGATTTTTCAAAGTATTTCAGCGATGACATTCAATGGGGTTGCGATCTGTGGGCTTTTGGTAAAGATATTAATGGAGAAGAGATTTACATTAAAATAGGTTTAGGTTTGCCTAATAGACAAGCCATTTGCATATCATTTCATAAAGCCGATTTCCCCATTCATTATCCGTTTAAATCATGAAACAAGTCATTTTAAGCCCCTTCAGGAATTGTGAGGCACACTTACAGACAGTACCCGATACGATGGAGTTTCGAGGAAAGAAATATCCTTTCTTAAACCATTTCTACATATGTAACGAAAGCGGAGAGGAGTTTACTGATGAACTCACTGGAGAGATTAATTTTTCTCAAATATACAATCAATATCGCGAGGAAAACAACATTCCATATACAAACGAGATAATCAAGCTTCGCGAAGATTGTAATCTGTCAAAGGCTGATATGGGAAGACTATTGGGCTTTGGAGAGAATCAGTATTACCGATACGAATTGGGTGAAGTCCCGTCATTATCAAATGGAAGGCTATTACGCACTTTGATAGATAATCGAGAAGCTCTTATTCATACGATAAAGGAAAGTTCACTTAAAGAAAGCAGAAAACTCAAAACTCAAAAGGCATTAATGAACTTATCGGTTATTGAAGGAAAGGAAAAAGAAATCCACAAACTTATTTTTCCACCTAAAATCAGCCTCTTTAATGGATATGCCATTACAAGTGTCAACAAAGTCCGCCAAATGATTCTATATTTCTTGTGCAATATGAACACAGGATATAAAACTGCCCTGAACAAACTAATGTTTTATTCTGATTTTCTGATGTATAAGGAATATGGCGTTGGAATTAGTGGGTTGACATATAGCGCACTGCCTTTTGGAAATGTTCCGAACAATTTCAAGGTGCTCTATGGTATATTTGATGAGATTGAAGAAGTTGATTGTGAGAAACCATATTTCAGGCCTCTTCGTGAATGTGATACTAATGTATTTGATGACAGGGAGATATCTATCCTTGAATCCGTTGCGAAAGTGTTGGCACATAAAACATGTACCCAACTCTCCGAAATAAATCATTCCGAGAATGCTTGGCTTAATTATAGACATGATGCCGGATTACTGGTACCCTTTAATGAAGCATTTTCTTTGAAAGCTTTTTAATTTTAACTATACACCCTACTCATAAACGATAGGTTGATTCTGCCTCGTTTTTGTTATCTTTGCATCGTTATGCGAAGTTGGTTTGTGGTGTTGGCGATGCTGCTGCCTGTGGGAGTGCAGGGGCAGATTCTTTTCTGGAACGTCGAGAATTATTTCGATACTTACGACGATCCCCTTACAAATGACGATGCTTTCACTTTGAAAGGGGAATATCACTGGACAAAACGAAAGTACGAGGCGAAGCGGAATCTGATTGCCAAGGCAATCGTGGCATCTTCAAGAGAATTTGGAGAAATGCCTATTGCGATTGGGCTTGCTGAAGTTGAAAACAGACGGGTAGTGTCTGATTTACTGAAAAATACAATATTGGCAAAGATAGATTATGCCATTATCCACCAAGATAGTCCCGACGGGCGTGGTATCGACGTAGCGCTGATTTACGACCGCAGTCGGATAGAAATTTTGGAAAAACGATTCATTCAAGTGACGGGATTTGCCACCAGAGATATTCTTTACGCCCGATGCCTTGCCGATTATGGTTCCGGAATGAAAGATACTCTGCATATTTTCGTGAACCACTGGCCATCAAAGAGGGGGGGAGCCAAAAGTTCCGATACACGTAGGGATGCGGCGGCAGAGGCACTGTCCAACGAGCTCTCAAATCTCGATACCGAGAAAGACAAGATATTGATAATGGGGGATTTCAATGATGAACCGACCAGCCCTGCCATTGATTCTGTCTGCCAAAAACACACCCTGGTGAATCTTGCCGCGCCTCTTGCCGAATCGGGAAAAGGAAGTATCAGATACAAAGGAAAATGGGAATTGATAGACCAGATTATCGTCTCTCCGGCAGCCATTTCTTCATCGGAACCCAAAACGGAGATGAGACTCTTCCGACCCCCATTTTTGATGGAGAATGATAAAATTTTTCTTGGGCAAAAACCGCGTCGTACGCACATAGGACCGCGATATAATGGTGGAGCAAGCGACCATTTGCCAGTTTTAATTGTCAATTTGAAAGTTGATGATTAATTTTGCCCCCTCTTTTAGCTGAACAACTATGAAACAGTATCTTGATCTTCTTGGATATATCAAGGAAAACGGAGTTGTGAAGGGAGACCGCACCGGCACCGGCACAAAGAGCGTTTTCGGGTATCAGATGAGGATGAACCTCAACGATGGTTTCCCCCTTCTGACAACTAAAAAAGTGCATCTGAGGAGCATCATCCACGAACTGTTGTGGTTTATCAGTGGAGATACCAACATCAAGTATCTGCACGACAACAAAGTGTCAATCTGGGACGAATGGGCCGATGAAAACGGCGACTTGGGGCCGGTTTACGGGCACCAGTGGCGCAGCTGGCCCACTCCTGACGGTGGTCACATAGACCAGCTCGCAAACTTGATGGAAAGTCTCAAGAAAAATCCCGATTCTCGCAGACACATCATCTCTGCGTGGAACGTGGCGGAAGTTGACAAGATGGCCCTCCCACCCTGCCACAGCATGTTCCAGTTTTATGTCGCAGAAGGGCGGCTCAGTTGCCAGCTTTACCAGCGCAGCGCCGACGTATTTTTAGGAGTGCCATTCAATATCGCTTCGTATGCCCTTCTTACACAGATGATTGCGCAATGTTGCGGATATGAGCTTGGGGATTTCGTCCATACATTCGGCGACGTCCACATATATCTGAATCATTTCGAACAGGTGGAGACTCAACTTGCTCGAGAACCAAGAAAACTCCCGACAATGAAGCTGAATCCCGACGTAAAGGATATCTTCAGTTTTAAATATGAAGACTTTACCCTCGAGGGATACGATCCATATCCTGCAATCAAAGCTCCCGTAGCCGTTTAAATCTCTCCATTCCAACAGGTTAAAAAATCACCGACAAATGATGAACATAATTGTAGCCATCTCAGAAAACAACGCCATAGGTCGTGGCGGCAATATGCCTTGGCACCTCTCCGGTGATTTGAAGTTTTTTAAAAAAACCACCATGGGGCATACTGTCGCTATGGGAAGAAAGACTTGGGAATCAATTGGTTGCAAACCTCTCCCCGGCCGCACAAACATTGTTGTGAGCCACCGCAAAGAGATCCCCGGCACCGATGCCGAGAATGTGAGGGTTATCAGTTTCCTCGATGAACTGCCCTCAGGCGACGGGGAAATCTTCATTATCGGAGGCGGAGAAATATACAGACAGACAATATCCCTGGCAGAGAGATTATACATCACCCATATCTTTACGAAGATTGAGGATGCAGATACCTTTTTCCCGACAATAGAACCGGAAAAATGGACAGCTTTGGAGAAGAGTGAAATTTTTACAGACGAAAAAACAGGTTTGAAATATCAATTCGTGACTTATGGAAAAAAATAACAGCAGAACAGATTTCGGCAGCCGTTTCGGTGTGCTTGTAGCTATGGCCGGCTCGGCCGTAGGATTGGGCAATATGTGGAGATTCCCCTACCTTGTGGGGGAAAACGGAGGTGCCGCATTCATCATAATCTATATCGTATGCGTTATTTTGGTTGGCATTCCCATCCTTTGTTCTGAGTTCATTATCGGCCGCAGGGCAAAGAGCGACGC
>JABUTQ010000175.1 GCA_021443605.1 Bacteroidales bacterium
AGATTCTTCGGTCTTCGGCCTCAGAATGACGGATGTTCGGGGAGATTCTTCGGTCTTCGCCCTCAGAATGACAGATGTTCAGGGAGATTCTTCGGCCTTCGGCCTCAGAATGACAGATGTTCGGGGAGATTCTTCGGCCTTCGGCCTCAGAATGACGGATGTCTCCTGGGGATTCTTCTCTCACGTTCAGAATGACAGCTGCGTCATCCTGAGGGCGAAGCCCGAAGGATCCCACCGCGAAGTAGTTCACACAATGCCTCGACTGCTCCCTCAAAAGCGACACTATCCCTTCGCAAAACTCGCCATACTCCACAACCGGAATATCAGAAAGAGCCACACGCTCTCCGTTATATATCTGTATTGTCTTCATTTATAGTACAATAGAAGCTGCCTGAGTCATCATTTCCACAAGAACCGCAGGCGGATTTAAACCAATATATGCTGCTGCAATAAATAAAAGAAGCGATGTCACCGATTCCCAGGGAGAAATCTTCACCGGAGCGATTTCCCTTTCGGCAGGGAGAAATATCACCCGTAGGATATTCCTCGAGAATGCCCAGATAAGGACAGTCAGAAGGAAGAGGGATATTGTCAACACCACCCAGCTCTCCTTTCCAATCATTGCCTTAAAGATAAGGAACTCGCTGACAAACAGGCCAGAAGGGGGCACTGCAAGGATACTCACAAGGCCAAAGAGCAGCACCACGGCACCGAACGGATTGAGGTTGAAATATCCTCCCATATCGGTAATCATCTTGCTTCGGTAGAGGCGGTACATCTGAGTATATTGGAAAAAGAGCCCCGACTTTACAAGAGAATGGAGCACAAGGTGGAGCAGTGCGGCAAAACAGCCGGCGGGCCCCATGCAGATGCCGAGCACCACGAGAGACATATTCTCTATACCCGAATAGGCCAGCATTCGCTTGAAATTGCGGATTTTTATCATATACGCCGTAGCCACGAACAGGGTGATGAGCGCAGCCACAATCATAAACATCCTGCACCATGGGCCGACATCGGTAGGCGAAACAACTGCCCAACTGCGATAAATGCCTATGAATCCGAGATTTACCAACACGGCAGCAAGCAATGCTCCGGCCGGTGCAGGGGCCTTGTCCTTGGCATCGATACCGGCAGTGAACATCGGGAAAAGGCCAATCTTGGCTGTATATCCCGTAAAGATGAATATAAAGGCCATCCTCAGCCAGAACTGGTTCAGCTCGTCAGAGTGCTCCATCAGATGGCTGTAGAGGAGAATATCGCTACTGCCCGTATGAAGGGCCGACATACTCAGGAGCAAGATTCCGATAAATATCAAGGAAATGCTTGTTGCACAGACGAATACGTATTTCCAAGTGCCTTCGAGGGAGAGGCGGTCTCGCTTGTGATATATGAGCATCGCCGCACTCAAGGTGGTGATTTCGGTGAAAATCCAGGTGACAGCCGCGTGATTGGCAAGGAAGCCGAGCGAGATGGACATCACAAGAATCATCATAGATGCATGGAAAATGCCGTTGCGGGCGAGGGTATTCCCTTCAGAATAACGGACGAATAATCTTTTAACGCTCCCCAGATATATCAGACTATGAAAATAAGCGGGAATCGCCACAATTGTTATCACAACGAGGAAAATCAGCCCGAGGCTGTCAAAGGCGAAGTAGGTGCAGCTCGTCTCCCCCGCATTGAGACAGGCATATATCGTAAAAGCCACCTGCACGGCAAGGAACAGCGGAGAAAACACACCTGCAATCTTATGCTTGTGCAGCACGATAGCCGCACTTGCACACAATATCGAAACTATGAGGTATATTATAGCCATATCAGTCTTTCAGTTCAGTAAGGTTGTCAATATCCACATCGTTGAATACGTCGCCTATCTCGTTGACGAATATTCCCAAAATCAGCACACTGGCGAAGATGTCGAGCAGCACGCCGAGATTCACCAGAAGCGGCATGTGGTTTCCGATTGCAAGCGACATAATGAAAATCCCGTTCTCTATCATCACATAACCCATCACGTGAGAGAGAATCTTGCGATGGGACACTATGAAATATAGCCCGAAGAATATCGTTGACAGAGCAACTGCAAAAAAGAGCTTGTCCAAAGAGGCAAGACCAATCTTCTCCGTGAGGAGGAAAGTCCCCACCATAATACCTATTGCGATAATAAGTGACGCAAAATGAGAAAGATACGGCTCAGACTCTCTTGTGATGTGATTTCGCTTCATTATCCTCATAAGGAAAAATGGAACAACCACCGCCTTGAAAATCAAGGTCTCAAACAGAATCCATATAAGATTTACTGTGCTCACTTCTGTGAGCTCGACCAAAGCCACGGCAAACATCAGCACCCCCTGTACGGCAAGAATCTTCACATAGTTGCGCATACGGTTTGCGGTAGCCATAAAGAAGATGGTGATGAGAAAGGATATAAGCAAAAACTCCTTCATAATCTATGCTAATTTGCCCGTCAGCAGCAGCACGCCGAAGATAACCAGCAGCGCGGCGGCAGTCAGGGAGAAAATAAACTGAGGATTGTGATTCATCCTGAAACGGGCAGTGAAAGACTCCGTAAAACCAATCAGGATAGCGCAAAGGGCCTGTATTCCGAAAAAGACGGCAACGCTCCACCCCATCGGCAAGTCGCCGATAAAGAGGTTGGCTATGATTGCACCATACACCGCAAACTTGAGATAGCCGGCACTGAGAATCAGACCGAGATCGAAACCGCTATTATCCAAAATCATAACTTCGTGAATCATAGTGAGTTCCAGATGAGTTTTGGGATCATCGACAGGCATTCGGCTATTCTCAATCATAGCAATCATCAACAAGATGATACTCGCCAGGATTGCAAGGGCGTAACTGCCTGTGCCTGAGAGGTGCAGGCTTCCGAAGATATCTTGGAACGAGGTATTGCCGGCCATTAGCGCGCCGGAGCCCATCACAAAGAAGAAAGCCGGCTCTGCAAGCATCGAATAGAGGGCTTCGCGAGAGGCACCCATCCCTTCGAAACTGCTGCCGGTGTCGAGCGCCCCGATAATGCTGAAAAATTTGCCAAGAGCAAGAACATAGGCAAAGAACACAAAATCGCCGTCAAAACCGATAACACCCCCCTGCCGTCCGAAAGGGACCACAAGAAGTGCTGCCACCACAGAGGCGAAATAGACAATTGGAGCCGCACGGAACACCCAGCCCGTGGTATTGCTATAGACCGCCCCCTTGCGGAACAGCCTTGCCACGTCATAAAGCGGCTGGAAAATCCCCGCCCCCTTGCGTCCTGTGCAAAGACTCTTCGTGCGGATAATGATGCCGCTGAAGAAGAGCGCTGCGATTACTATCAATATAAAGCTTATCATAATATCCTTATATAACGAAAGTTAGTATAACTGCAAGAGTAATGAACACGATGCCGTAGAGGAGATAATACTGCAGTTTTCCGTTCTGGAGGAAGCTGAAACTCTGCATAAACCGGCTGAATGCAGAGAGAGGCTTCTCTATCAGCCCTCTCTCGATGCGATCGTAATTTTCGGAAGATTTCGTCCCGATTATCTGCGGATATATTTCTGTGGGGGGCTCTTCTTTCTTCTTGAAAGCCAGCACCGTACCGAACAACTCAGCGTATGTCTTGACAAAAGAGGTGGCGGTATATTGAATCTTCGCAGAGGGGACAGTATATCCGCATCCCCATGTCTCGCCATGGTCGATAGGTTTGTTTTTAGTAACTGTCTTTCTGATTATCAATAATATACCAATAAGAACAACTACTGCTGATGCGGCAATTGAAATCCCGTTGACAGCACTTTGAGGTATCGTGAAACTGCCCACCATCGGGAAAGTTGCAACTATCCCTGCCGCCATACCCACGAAAATCTGCGGACAGAGGCCGATTACAGCCATCAGCACGCAGAGCACTGCAAGGGGAAGAGTCATAATCTTAGGACATTCTGCAACCTCGTGGAGCTCCGTGCGGGCAGTGCCGAGGAAGACAGTGCCGAAAGCCTTTGTAAAACAGAGGATTGCGAGCCCACCTATCAGCACGAGGGCAAAAATCGCGAAGCTGATTCCGATGGCATCGTGCATCGTGCCGGCATCAAGCGAATTGAAAAGGCCGGAATATATCATAAATTCTGATACGAAGCCATTGAGAGGAGGCAGGCCGCAGATGGCAACAGAGGCCACAAGAAAGAGGACTGCAGTCTTCGGCATCAACTTTCCGAGCCCCCCAAGACGCTCAATGTCAAGCGTATGGGTGGAATAATAGACATTCCCTGCGGTGAAGAAGAGCACCGACTTGAAGAGGGCATGATTCAAAGTGTGGAGCAGCGCACCGATGAAGCCTATTGCAGCTATCACGGGATTGGCGGCACCTACACCGAGACACCCCACACCGATACCCATACCGATAATGCCTATATTTTCGATGCTGTGATACGCAAGGAGTTTCTTGAGGTTGTGTTGCACTATGGCGAGCATCACGCCGTAGAGACCACTTATGGCTGCAATAGCGAGGATTATCACACCGGCTGCCTTGAAATCGAGATTAGAAGCAAATGTGAGCATCCTGATAATACCAAAAATCCCTATCTTGATGATTACAGAAGACATCACGGCGGAGATGTGTGCCGGCGCAGCGGGATGCGCTTTCGGAAGCCAGGTGTGGAAGGGGACAAAACCGGCCTTCACTGCAAATCCCAGAAGGAGGAGCGTCATCGGGAGAGTCGTCTGCTCTTTGTCAAGGAGAGCGATGGCAGTCATATCGTACGAGCCTGTACGATTGGCTATAACAATAAAGCCAGCCGTAAGGAGGATTACCGATATGTGGCTCTGAATGAAGAAGTTAATACCGGCCTCCATCACATCCTTTTTCCAACTCTCAAAAATAATGAGGAAAAA
>JABUTQ010000117.1 GCA_021443605.1 Bacteroidales bacterium
ACTTCGCCCTTGTTGTTTTTGTACTTCCAGGTAAACTCTGTCGGAGGCTCGCCGAGGCAGAGAGCAAGCACGCGATAGACTTCCTTCAATACCTCGACTTTCTGTTTGCGGAGTGCATCGGCTTTTGCCCCTTTTGCTGCACTTTCGCGGATGTCATATCCCCCTTTTCGGAGGAGTTCCTTGAGGATTCCCGTGAGCTGGCCGGTGCTGTTGGAGTGTGCGGTCTCAGGCATAACAGACTGTGGCACAACACCATACTTGGGACCGAGATTGTAGAAGAGATTCCACACGCCGCCGTCATCCACAGGGCTCTTGAAGAGGGTCTCCACGGTGCGGTCGCAAATGTCCTTGTTTGCAGTGGCGATGATATTCTCCAGGAAAAGGTTTGATTTTTCAAACAAATCCCAGAAATAATTGTAGTTGTGGCTGAAGTCGAAGTTATTGACGTCCAGCATCTTCATTGCCAAAGGACGGAGCTGGTTCATAGAGGTGAACATCCAGCAGCGGCCGGAGCTCTTCTGGTCTGTGATGCCTTTCACATCGCAGCGGTATTTGAAGAAATGGTCTATCTTGCCTTCAAGGTCGGCATTGAGCGAGGCATTCTTGATGCCGGTGTTCGCCGAAACGAAATTGTGGATTGCGATGGTGGCATCGTCTTTCACATAGCTGCTTTGAACTTCTTTAAGTGTCTGGTTGTCTATTGTTTGCGCTGAGGCAATAACGCCTGCAAACATCAAAGGGATAACAAAAAGTTTTTTCATATCTGATATTATATTGTTTGTTTTTTTGTCAAATGACTATATTTGCGAGCGTGTTTACGCACAACTCACAAAGTTAAGAAAATTAAATGACAAAGAGAATATCTGTCATATTTTGTTTGATGGGGCTCCTACTGATTTTTGCGCCCGTTTGTGCCGATGCCCAGCAGCGTGATTTCCCCTTTCCGGCAGTTCCTTCAGAGTTGCGCACACCTCAAGCCCGTGCCGGGTACCTTATAAATCATTATTGGGATAATTTCAATTTCAACGATGAAGCCAATTTCAAGGATGCCGATTTTTTTGAACAGGGATTCTCGAACTTCATTTCGCTCTTCCCGATAGTGGACACGCCGGTTTTGACTGATGGAGTCGCTACTCTTGTGGAAAGGGCCGCGCCAAAGATCAAATTACTCTCTTCGGTGGTTGACAAATATCTTTTTGAGCCCGATTCACCCATTTATAATGAGGAGTATTTCCACATCTTTGCCGGGAATCTTGCCAAGAGTGCGGCGCTTGACGAAGCGGCCGCTTCCGATTATGTCTTTTACAACCGGCTGCTGAGCCTCAACGCGCCCGGCAAAAAGGCCGCTGATTTTACTTTCAAAACTCTCGACGGGAAACGGCACCGGCTCAGTTCATTTAAGGCTAAAAAGTTGCTGATGATATTCTATGACCCTGAGTGTGAGCATTGTATGGAGTTGATGTCTAAACTCGCGGCAGACAGTGAGATTGCAGCGCGGGTGGCTGAAGGGTCATTATCGGTGCTTGCGGTGTTTGCCGATGGAAACGAACCGGGGGTTCCGGGGGGTCAAACCGCTATCTTGAACAAGCTCAAAGAACTCCCTTTTCCGGCACCTTGGACAATGGCTCTCGATGTGACAGGCATTCAGGAACAGGGGCTTTACTGGCTTCACACCCTCCCCGCGCTCTACCTTCTTGATTCCCACAAGATAGTGATTGCCAAGCACTTCACATTGGAGCAGCTGCAAGTTTTGTTATAGAAATCTCCATATTATGAAAAAATGAAGTTTTATGAAATAAGGTTGTATTTTGGTACAATTTTTGCATCTCCCCCCCCCCTTAAATGACGCGAAAATAGAAATTTTTAAGAATTACAGTAATATTAAAAAAATGAAGAAAAAAATCCTTTTACTGCTGCTTTTGGTCGGGTCTTTCCAGATCGGTCAAGCGCAGTCTTTTGGACTTAAGACCAACGTGCTGTCTGATGCTTTCACGAACATCAACCTTGGAGCGGAGATTGGTCTTGCTCCCAAGTGGACGTTAGACATTGAAGGCCAATACAATCCGTGGTCTTTCAATAATGGCGCTACCCGCTGGAAACATCTTACAATCCAGCCTGAGGCACGCTACTGGTTCTGCGATCGCTTTTCTGGTCACTTCCTTGGTGTGCACGCACACGGAGGAATTTACAACATCGGCGGAATCAAGAACGGCATCAAGTTTTTGGGCACTGATTTCTCCAAGCTCACCGACAGCCGCTTCCAGGGTTGGTTTGTCGGCGGTGGTATAGCCTATGGCTACGCCTTTATTCTTGGTCAGCACTGGAATCTCGAGGCAGAAATCGGAGTGGGATATTCCTACACCCGTTTCGACCGTTACAACTGTATGGGTTGCGGAAAGAAGGTTGAGGAGAACATTCCTCACCACTACGTAGGTCCGACAAGGGCTGCAATTAACATTGTTTATCTATTCTAAGGGAGGACAGAAGATGAAGAGAATCATTACATTAATTGCATCAGCAGTTTTCTGCACGGTTGCCGGAGCGCAGACTATCGCAGGAGTCAACGTCGAGAAGTTCAAATTCGACCGCAGCGACGATTATATGGTTGTCGAGATGATTATGGACATCTCAAAAGTTGACGTAAAATCTACCGGCGCAGTGGTAATCACACCGCGCATCGTGGGTGCCAACGACTCCATAGAACTCAAATCTGTAGGTATTTACGGCCGCAGACGCTATTTCTCAAACCTTCGTAACGGCATAAACGGCGTTACAGGCAAAGAGGAGATGAGCTACAGGGATTCAGACAATCCCGGCAAGATAACTTACAACTCTTTCGTCCCTTATGAAGAGTGGATGAACGGCGCAGTCCTCAAGCTTCACCGCAGCGATTGCGGATGTTGCAACACCGTTCTCAGTCAGGAAGACAACAACATCGCACTTTACGAAAAGGCCGCACCTTACATCCCCGTGCTCGTATATGCCGTGCCCGTGGCCGAGAAGGTGAAGAGCCGCACTCTCGAAGGCTCTGCATTCGTGGATTTCGTTGTTGACAAGACCGATATCCGTCCCGAGTACCGCAACAACGTAGTCGAGCTCGCAAAGATTCGCGCCACAATCGACTCTGTTCGCAACGACAAGGACGTCACCATCACAAACATCTGGCTCAAGGGTTATGCATCTCCCGAAAGCCCGTACGCCCACAACACCGATCTTGCAAAAGGACGTACAAAGGCTGTTAAGGATTATGTTCAGGGATACTACAAATTCGCTCCCGAAATTTTCTCAACCGATTATGAGCCTGAGAATTGGGCAGGTTTGAGAGCATTTGTGGAGAAATCGGATCTCGAGCATCGTGCAGAGATTCTCGATATCATCGACAGCGATATGAAACCCGATCCCAAGGAGTGGAAAATCAAGAGTACATATAAAGAGGAATACCAGTACCTTCTCAAGACCTGCTACCCTGCACTTCGCCGCACAGACTATCGCGTGGCCTACACAATCAGCGAGTACAGCGACCCGAAGGACATCCTCTCTATCTTCAATACAAGGCCTCAGAACCTGAGTCTCAACGAGTTCTATATCCTTTCACAGATGTACGAGCCGGGCAGCCGGGAGTTCCTCGAGGTGTTTGAGACAGCAGTCAGGATGTACCCTAATGACGAAGTTGCTAACCTCAATGCAGCCAACGCCGCCATCTCAATCGGCAACCTCGCCGCAGCTGAGAAGTATCTTGCAAAGGCAGGCAACAGCGCACAGGCAGTCTATGCACGCGGAATCTACGCATTCCATCGTGGTGAATTCGAGCAGGCTTGCAAATATCTGCAGCAGGCAAAGGATATGGGAGTGGCAGAAGCAGCCGAAGTGCTCAATGCCGTATCCGGTCTCAAAAAATAGTGAATAGAAATATAAAATAAATAATATCAATTAATTAATCTTTTTATAATTTATGAAATTTTTCAAATTTTTCGGTATCGCAGCTGTAGTTGCAATGGTGTCGCTCACAAGCTGCAACAAAGATCCCAAAGCCGAAGTGGATCCGACCGATGGTAGCTACCTCTCTATCAACATCGTTTCGAATCCTGTATCGATGACAAAAGCTGGTGGAGACCAGACAACCGGTGATCCGAACGGGACAGCCATCTACGAAGAGGGTACCACCGCTGAAAATAAAGTTGCAAGCGTTCGTTTCTTCTTCTTCAAGAAAGGCGAGCCTGTAGCTTGTGTATATGGAGACAAGAACTGGATTGACTATACACCTACCGAAGGCGGAAAGCAAATGCCTAACGTAGAAAAAGAGCTCAGTGCAGTTGTGGTATTGAAGAAAGCCGCTGCCGATGCTGCTGCAACAACAGGCAACATTGCTCCGGACGAGGTTATCGTAGTTGTTAACCCCGCCAAGGCCGCCGGCCTTCCCACCGACAAGACAGCTCTCGTTTCAAAGGCTGTTCTTCGCGGCATTGAAGAAGACTACACCAAGACAGTCGGCACCGATTGCGGTTTTGTAATGTCAAACACAGTATATAAGAATTCAGATGGCAACGAAGTGTTCTCTACCAGTATCGACCCCGGCAAAAACATTTCAACAGAACGTGCAAAGGCAGTTGCCAACCCTATCAAGATTTATGTTGAGCGTTGCGTTGCCAAGGTTCGCGTGAAATATAACGTTGCAAAAGACTACATCGAATTTGGCGGCAAGGATGGCAAATGCGTCGTATTGAAAGATGCTACCGGCAAATGGGCAATCAAAGTTAAAGATCCCACGAGCAGCGATCCTAAAGACTCTATTCAGGTATTCGCAAGCATCCCCGGTTGGGACATTA
>JABUTQ010000073.1 GCA_021443605.1 Bacteroidales bacterium
CGCATTTTTCTGACGATTCTTTGGCTGAGGTGGGCGCTGAGCCTTGTCTGCAGCAAACGCCCCACTGCATTGAGGGCATATGTTATCAGCATAGCCGCAAGGACTATCTTCAACACCCCTTCCCGTGAGCCGGCGATAATGTCGATCGCGTTGCTCTGGAGGCTTGGCGCCAGGATCCCGAGCGCAGCGGTGACAACCACGGCGGCAATCATTCCGTACAGGAGTTTTTTCTCTTTTTCAAAATATACGATGAGCCGTTTCAAGGTTGCGCCGGCATTTTCAGCCTTTTCAACCTCTTTGAAGACGCCTCTTCCTCCCCGTCCGGGGACCATATTCTTCATCATTCCGCCTGCCATCACTCCTGCCCTCCGTTACCTAACTGTGAATCGTATATCTCCCTATAGATGGGGCAGCTCTCAAGAAGCTCCCTGTGGTTCCCGAGCCCTACTATCGTGCCGTGATCCATAACGGCTATCCTGTCGGCATTTCTGACCGATGCAATCCTTTGGGCTACAATTATTTTAGTGACTTGTGGCCGTGATTTGCCGAGCGCCTTGTAAAGGTCTGCCTCAGTTTTTAGGTCAAGGGCGCTTGTGGCATCGTCAAAAATGAGGATATTGGCATATTTGAGTACTGCACGCGCTATTGCAATACGCTGTCTCTGCCCTCCGGATAGGCTCATTCCCTGTGCGGAAACCTCTGTCTGATAGCCGTTTGGCGTCTGTTCGATAAATTCTGACGCCTGCGCAATCTCTGCGGCATTCCGTATCTCCTCTTCACTTGCCAGAGGTTCGCCCCAGCGGATGTTTTCATATATCGTACGGCAGAACAACTCGCTTTTCTGGAGCGCTATCGCCACTTTTTCGCGAATGGCCTCCTGAGTGTAGTCCTTTACATTGATATTATCTATAAGCACCTCACCCTCAGTAACATCATAAAATCTCGGCAATAGATTCACAAGGGTGGATTTTCCACAACCCGTAGAGCCGAGGATTGCAAAAGATTCTCCCGGGGAGATGGTGAGATTGATATTCCTGAGGACGGCCTTGTCGCTCCCGGGATAGGCGAACGAGACGTTCCTGAATTCAACTTTTCCTTCTGCAAGAGAGATGTCGTCTATATTTCCGTCTTTCAGAGAAGGCTCTGTGTCAAGCACTTCCTTTATCCTCTTCCATGAAGCCATACCTCTTGTGATGGATTGGAAGAGCATCACCAGCATCAATATTCCGCCAAGAAGCTGGGTGGTGTAGGTGATTGCAGCCATAATGTTTCCGGGGGAAGATGTTCCGGCGGAGACCTCGAACGAGCCGAAATAGATCACTGCCACCACCGCGACGTTCATCAGAATGGACATCAGTGGCTGCATATAGGAGAGGATGATGAGCACCCTCAACTGTGTACCGATGAGTTCTTCGTTGGCTCTGCCGAACCGTATCTTTTCGTAAGATTCTCTTACACAGGCCTTTATTATGCGGATACCCGTGATGTCCTCCTGCATTATATGGTTTACGTTATCCAACTGGCTCTGGAGCTTTCCGAAGAGGGGAGTGGCCTTTTTCAGACAAATTATCATCACCGTGACGATGAAAGGGAGAACACAGAGCACCACCATTCCGTAGCGGGGATTGATGGTGAGCATGAAATAGAGCCCCCCGAGGGTGAGCATCCCCGTGCGGATCATGCCACGGATAAACTGGGCCACCATTCTCTCCGTCTGTGAAACGTCGTTTGTGATGCGTGTTACAAGGGAGCCGGTGGTGAAACGGTCTGTCTGCTCGAAAGAGAGCCCCATTATTTTCTTGAAACAATCTTTGCGGATGCTGTTTCCCACATTCTGGCTCGAGAGATTCGTGCAGACGCTGTTCAGAGAGCCGCAGACGCATCCCCCGAGCACAAGAATCGTCATCTGTAATCCAAGCATCAGGATAAGATGCATATCTCCGTGACCTCCGTTGCCGAGCCCGAGAACTCCGTCATCCACTATGGAGCTCATTATTTTGGGCTGATAAAGGTCAACAAACACCTCTGCCGTCATAAAGAGGACGGCGGCAAATGCTATCGGCAAATATCTACGAATATATTTCCACATTGTCTTGAATTGAAATATGGCGCAAATATAAGTATAAATCGGCCCCATAGATTATTGTATGTACTCTTATGTTAGTAGTTGAACGCAGATAAAATTCCAAGATGCGTATTGGATGTAACTTCGCAACGCTCCTAATCAGAGATTTTATTACTAACCAAACAAATAAAAAATGAAAAAATCATTCATCCTAATCGCAGCTATCGTGCTTTCAACTTTTGCCATGAATGCACAGGAGCTTGCAAACTTCTCATTCGGACGTGGTCCGCAGATTGTTTCACCCGACATTCAGGGTGACAGCGTAGTGTTCAACCTCAAGGCAGACTATGCAACAGTTGTCAAACTCCAGGGTTCTTGGATTGGTAACGGCTACACCAGCTTTGTGGATATGAAACGCGGAGAAAACAACGTATGGACAGTGAAACTCCCTCTTCCTTCACCTGAAATCTACACTTACAGCTTTATCGTTGACGGCACTTCTGTAAATGACCCTCTCAACTATATGGTTCAGCGTGATGGTACCCGTTATCTCAATATGCTTCTCGTTCCCGGCGAGCGCACTGAGAATTATTTTGCAGCCCCCGAGAAGAGAGGCAACGTAAGCAACGTATGGTATGACAGCAAGATTCTCAATATGAACCGCCGTCTTACCGTTTACACTCCTTACGGCTACGAGAAAGGTAAGAAATATCCTGTACTCTACCTCCTTCACGGAGCAGGTGGAGACGAGGAGGCTTGGACTTCAATGGGCCGCGCCGCTCAGATTCTCGACAACCTTATCGCAAAGGGTCTTGCAAAGCCTATGATTTGCGTTATGCCTAACGGTAACCCCAACCAGCAGGCTGCCTGCACAATGGGTCTTCCCAACGCTCAGTTCGACTGGCGTGATCCTGCTTATGCAAATGCTTATGTAAGAAGTCTTTGCGAAGAGATTGTTCCTTTCATCGAGAAGAATTACAAGGTTGATGTAAAGCCTGAAAGCCGCGCTATCGCAGGTCTTTCAATGGGTGGTGGACACACAATCTCAGCTTCTATCCTCTATCCTCAGCTCTTCGACTATATCTGCCCTCTTTCAGCTGCCGGTTCAGCCACTGCAGAGCAGATTGCAGCCCTCAAGAAGGCAGGCGTGAAACTCTATTTCCTCGCTTGCGGTACTACAGACTTCCTCTACAAGGGTTCACAGGCTCTCGACGCCACCCTTACAGAGCAGGGTCTCGACCACATCTTCTATCAGTCTGAAGGTGGCCACGTTTGGGCAAACTGGAGACTTTATCTCAATACTTTCGCACCTATGCTTTTCAAATAATAAAAGGTTAATTAAGTTTCAGCTGCCGGAGAATCCCTTGGGAATTTTCTGGCAGTTGTTTTAATAATTAAAGCGTTGATTATGAAAAAATTAGCAATCATTCTATCGGCATTGTTGGTATCGTTTTCACTCTCTGCCCAACAATCTTGGGTAAACGTTGAGCACAATCCGCAGGCAAACAAGGAAGGGCTTCCTCCGATGGGAGCGCGTGTGATTTCTCCGGAAGTGCACGATAATCATACAGTTACATTCCGTCTATATGCTCCCATGGCAAGAGAGGTCATCGTAAGGGGATCCATGTTTACCGGAGGTATGCAGCAGAAGATGGGAACTATGACTAAAGACGAAAACGGAGTATGGAGCATAACTTGCGGCCCGTTCACTCCGGATATCTATACTTACACTTTTGTCGTTGACGGGGTAAACAATATCGATCCTGCAAATACCCTTCACAATCACGGCACGATGCCCGCATCGAGTATGCTCTATGTGCACAACAATGAGCCGTCGTATTATGATCCAAAGCCGGGAGTGGAGCACGGAAGCGTGACTACAAGCTACTACGACTCTCCGGTGACAGGCGGTCTGAGGACGATTCTTGTCTATACTCCTCCTAAGTATGATCCCAAGAAGAAATATCCGGTTCTTTACCTTATGGGCGGATCGGGCGAAGCCACCGATTCATGGTATCTGTATGGGCAAATCAATTTTATTATGGATAACCTCATCGCCGAAGGGAAAATTAAGCCTACGATTGTGGTAATGCCTAATAATCAGGTGGTTCATCGTATGAATCCAAAGCATAGCGAGCTCTCGTTCAAGATGACTGAGAAAGAGTTGGTTGAGGTTGTGGTTCCTTGGGTGGATTCGCATTACAGCACAATAAAGAAGGCAAACGGGCGTGCTTTGAGCGGTCTTTCAATGGGCGGACGTCACACCCAGTACGTGGGATTCAGGAATCCAGACGTGTTCGGTTCGCTCGGAATCCTCAGTGCAGCCCTTCAGGATGCTGATGAGAAGGCTTTTGGCAAAGACGATGTGGCTATGGGGCGCAAGGCGAAGGCACTCAAAAAGTTGGATTATATCTTTATTGGCGCCGGTGTCTATGAGACAAATGACGGTGCCCGCCACGCTTTGCTTCACAAACAACTTGAGAAAGAGGGCGTAAAGCACGATTACTATATTGGAGGATTCAGTGCCCACGACTTTATGACTTGGCGTAACCTTCTGTATTACGGGTTCTTACCGAATCTTTGGAAATAACATTTAGCAAGATTCGGCAGTGCTTTGCTATTGATTTGTAAAAAAAAGACCTCGAAGTTTTGTAACCTCGAGGTCTTTTTTGTCGGGATACTCCGACTCGAACGGAGGACCCCTTGGTCCCAAACCAAGTGCGCTAGCC
>JABUTQ010000228.1 GCA_021443605.1 Bacteroidales bacterium
TCCGCCACCTGAAACTCCGAGGCAGGAGACACAACCGCAGTACTTTTCCTGTTCGAACACGCCGCCAGGCACAGTACAAGCATCGTCAGCACAATTATTCTCTTTTTCATATCAACCGCAAAGTTACAAAATATGATTATTTAGGGATTGTAATTATCCAGGATACGGATCTGCTCGAAATAATATCCTTTTGCCATTGTAGCCCCCTTGGTCACATTTCCACTGTCAACGTCATAGATGTAGATTTGAGGATTTGAGCCCTGTGGATCGACTCCAATATAAGCCAGACCTTCCCTTGAATCCATTCTCGAAGAGAATCGTCCGGAACTGTAACCGAGCTCTTTACCATCATATTTGAGAGGAGAAATCGTACCTGCATTTACGTCTATAACGGAGTAATAATGGGCAAAATCGTCAATTCCGGTTCCCAATTCGTCATTGCGGGCGTATGCAATCCCCTTTCCATTACCGAGATACATAATCGATATCAGTTTCCCGTCAACTGAAAATCCGTTGTAGTCCTTTTCAAAGTTGGTCTTGCCGTTGGGGATACGAATCATAAAGCTCGTTTCTCTCTCATATCCGTCTGTCTCGTCTGAAAATGCGGAGAGATAGAGGTTATTGTCGCTATCGATGAACGTAATTGTCTGAAGGAGTTCGCCATACGCACTGCCTGCCATTTCTCCCACGCCGCAGCTGTTGACCTCGTTGCTCTCGACTGCCATAGTCTCGGGATTGATGGCTGCCACATAGAATGGCGATGTCCTCACACCTGTCCTGCCGCTTGAAGATTTGCCATAGTAGAAATAGAACAGCTTGTTGTCGGACTTGCGATAAGAAGCGATGCCCGAAGTAGTGAAGACCTTTGCCTTCTCGGGAAGAGGAACATTGAGGGTTCCTTCTGATATGATTGACATATCGTCAGTATTGAGTTTTGTCCAAAGAATTGATGTCATATCTCCGCTTGCAGCCATTATCAGCAAAGTGTTGTCGCCAAGCCAAGCGTGTGTGTATTTGCGTGTGGCATAGGAGTTTGCCTTGAACGGGCGCTCTGCAATCGCCTCTATTTTGTTGTCTTTGATGACATATTTGGCAAAGCGGTCTCCGCTGACAGGCACCTGATAGTAAAAGGCTCCTTTGTATATTGTTTCGAGGGAGAGGATAGAATTGACCTCTGTTCCCTTGCCAACGAAAGTAATCTCCGGCTGGCCGGCCTCGAGATTGTCCATACTGCGGACGAGAGTCTGCACGTCACGAGCCATTCCACCATGCTTGTCGAGAGCCACCCACAAATCCACGTGATAATCTTTCTTCCTATCCACCAGAATCTCTTTGGTGATTGTCTCGGACTTTAGAAATCCCTCTGTTTCAGGAATATACATTGAGAGATTTGTAGTGCCGCGTGCAAGGGTTATAATTTCCCATCCGCCATTTGAATTTGATTTGGCTACATTTATAATCTTGCTGTCATATTCAAAGACAGGATCTATGTCACTGTTGAGTGAAGTGTATTTGATGGGCACGACATCCCCTACGTTGAGGACGTTAAAAGACTGATTCCAGGCCAACTGCGGTGATACCTGCTTAGGCTGGCATCCTGTTGCCAAAGCAACTGCCATAAACGCGGCAAAAGCAAATGTAATTTTTCTTAATGTCTTCATAATATCTTAATTTATAAATACTCTAAACTTTGCAAAAAAGGAACGCCCCGGTTTCTGCAACATATAATTGTCGTAACAGGTGCTGTCGAACAGATTGTTGCAGTCGAGAGATATGCTGAATCTCTCTTTTGCCCAGCTATAGGTCAGGCCTATCGAAGAGACCAGCTGCTCCGGAATCTTTGCCTTGGTAGTGATGTCTCCGTATGCTTCCCAGTTGAGAAAAAACCAGTGAACCCATTGGAAACTGTATCCCAAGCGGAGCTTGTCTTTCTTTGTAAACAATGTATTGAAGGTATAGCTCACGTCGGCATTGGCATACATCCAGGGGCGGTTTGGCACACGATTGAGGTATGTGGCGGAAGGGTTGCCGTCCGTCTTGAACTCCTTCATATCGCGGGCATCGTCTAAAGTGCCGTTCAGTGTCACGGACAACGCCTTGTTCCACATATAGTTAAGCTCAAATTCCATTCCTTTGATATGGACGGCGGGAATGTTTTCATATTGCATCATTCCCTCTCTCTCCGAGACAGTTGCACGGATATAGTTATCCACGTTTCTGAGATAGCCATTCACTTCGTAGGATATGATATGTTTTTGCGCAAAGGAGATAGTTCCGAACAACCCTAAATTCACATTATCGCTGGACTCTGGCTTGAGGGCAAGATTCGGGTAGATTGTTGTCCCATTGCCAAGCAATTCCCTTGAGATAGGGAGACGAATGCTGTGCTCATAACTTGCCTTCACCGCAAGCTCCGGGATGATATTGAAACGGGAGCCGACACCACCGCCAAAGTAGTTCTTCACCGCACGGCTCTCTATCTTGTCTGCCCCGGTAATTGTCGGGGAATCCTTCTGGTTGATTTCCGTATGATTGATATAATCCTTTATAAAGAAGGTGTTTAGCATCCTTCTGTCAATCAGATACTGGGTGTAGGTCAAGGAGAGGATATGCTTGATGATGACGTCGTTAGTCGGCTCGAATGTGGTGTCAATCTTATCCGAACGCTTGTTTCCCGTTCGATCCATTGCATAGTTCAAGGCGACATTGTGGTTGATGTTTATATTGTATTCGAGGCCGGCATTCAACACGGTCATCGGACGATTGTAGATTCTCCACGATTTGGCCTTGTTGTTTATTTCATTTCCGCTCGATTTTGTCCAACTTCCGTCCCAGGCATATTTCCGATACGCCGTATCAATTGTCTGGTGTATATCTCCGGTGTGTGACAGGAGGATATTGGCATTGAATTTTCCGAATCTTTTGTTATAGCGGGCAAACACATTCCAGGCCGAAGAATGACGCTCTGCCTTTCCATACACCTTGTTTTGCATTGCCCCGGTCTGCAACTCCTTATCAATCATTGAATAAGAACCTCCAATAAAGAAAGCGTCCGCCCATTTTGTATCGTTCACCCCTGCCTCGAGCTGCGCAATCAAAGATTGGTAACCATCGTGGAAGCGGGGCAGGTCCTTGTGGACGTATTTCTGTTCCTCTTCACTCCACACCTCTACCCCTTTCATCACGTAATTGTTTCTGGCATTCTTATAACTGACTGAAGGACGGACAATTATATTTGCCTTTGGAATCACTGCCTGCCCTGCGACATCTGCCGTATATGAATGGAACGAACCGGCACTCACAGAGGCATCGAGATAGTTTTTGAGACTCTTTTTTGTGATGATGTTAATCGCACCGCCGAGGGCATCGGAGCCGAGATATGAAGGGACGACACCTTTATATATTTCTATACGGCTTATGGTATTTAACGGAATATTGTCGAGATTTACCCCTGTACCTTTGGATTCAAGGGGAACCCCATCGAGGAAATATCTTACGGAATTCCCGGACAATCCATTGATAGACAGATTATAATCTGAACCAAGCCCCCCTTCGCGGCGCACTTTTACACCGGCAGAACGATCTACTATCTCGTTGAGAGACGATATCTTGTCAATCATCGTCTTCAAGTCGATTGCAGTGGCGCTGAACACCCCTTCCCTCAACTTGTTCTTACCCGAAGACTCTGCAACCACAACTCCATCCAGCTCTTGCACAGGCCAATAGGTGGAATCTTGTGGGTTGAAACTGTATTTGGATGAAGTGTCTCTTACAGGATTATCCTGAGAATATGCCGAAAATGCCCCAAAGTATGCGCACAAACAAAAGGCACACACCGCAAGCGCGTTACAAGCAATTGATTTTCTGAGGATTTCCTTCATTTATTCCAATTATGCGGGGACTGAAAAACTGATAGGCCAATGCATCAACCGGAATAGGCCAAAAAGGCTTTTGAGATGACGAAAGTGCTTTGCAGTCTTATGTCCCGAAAACTTCAAAACTATATGTGACAGTCGGCAAGGTCTTCCGGCTCGCCCCTTCTCCCAACGCCTTCCCAAGATAAAAACCTCAGTGACATAATGTTGCAAGAATATAAGGGCATACGGCAGCGGGTCTGCTCAGGCATTTCACCTGATTCCCTTTTCCAAATGCGACGCAAAAGTATCATATTTTTTAAAATCGTACAAGAAAAAAAAACATTATATCTTTGCACCGACTATGAAAATACTTAAGAAACATCATTATACATTTTTCGCCATCACTCTGATAATGGCCGCCGTATGTGGAATAATGATTCCCTTGGTGAACGTAAACAGCGATATGACCAAATATCTGCCGGATGATTCTCCGATGAAACGGGGGATAGAGATTATCGGAGAGGAATTTGGCGCGGCTCAGATGACCGGTGCAGACGTGAAGGCGATGTTTCACGGGCTGAGTGACGGACAGGCAGACTCTGTGGCAAGCAAACTTGCCGAGAAAAGCGACGTGGATGGGGTAAAGTTCAGAAAAGATGCTTCCGGCAAATACACCCTGTTTGAGTTGTTTGTCCCTAAATCCGTGGATCAGAAGAGTTTTGGGCAAGAGATAAAGAAAGAATTCGGCAGGAAAGTGGTGGTGGAGACCAGCCAGGACGGAAACACGCCACCAATATCAGTGCTGGTGATTGCAACTTTCCTGGTGGTATTGATTCTGATATTGATGGCACAGTCGTGGATTGAGCCGCTGATATTCCTCATCGCAACGGGGGTGGCGGT
>JABUTQ010000194.1 GCA_021443605.1 Bacteroidales bacterium
CAAGTAAGTTCCTCATACAGAGCCTTGAACGAATCACCCTTCTGTAAGCCGAAGAAATCGATGCTCCACGCATAGATATCGGAAAGAGCCATTGCCAGCATCGGAGAAGCACCGGCTTTCTGAACGTCCACCCACAGCGAGTTCTCGATTGTGACCTCCGCAAGACGAAGCGTGCTCTCCAAATCTCTGCTGTCTGTCCATACGGCGAGGGAATCTTTCAACTGAAACACCACTACGTCCACCTGGTTCTTTTCGTAAAGAAGATAGTCGAGGACAGGTTCTCCGGAAGTATCCTGTGAACAATAGACCTCATAGTGATTTCCAATCCTGATATCCCTAACATCGAAGACGGGACGGGCGACATCTGCAAGCTGGTTCCCGACAGCCACCGGCACGCCATAATCTTCCAGCATCGAAGAGAAATAATCCCCCTTCTGCACCTCTCTATGTTCGGGGACATAATCGTCTGCGGGAATACCGAACTGAAGCACAGGAACGACCTCCGAAACAGGTTCCTCCACATCAGTTTTCTGTTCGGTTGCACAAGAAACGGCTATTGCCGCACAAAAAATCAGACCTATCAGTCTATTATTCATAATATATTGTCATTCAATTATTTACAAAAATAAATACCTCTCTTCGATTACAAAAATAATAATTGTTGATAACTTTTTTGTAAAAAAGTGTAAAAAAATGTATTAAAGTGGAAAACTATTTCTAATTTTGCAGCAACACACACATTTCACTTATTATATAAAGATGAATTTTGTCGGCGAATATTCTGCAAAACTGGATGACAAGGGACGGTTGGTTTTCCCCTCCGCCTTCAAGTCGCTTTGTGCAGACACCCTTTCACAGGGATTCGTCGTCAAAAAAAGTCTCTTTGCCGATTGCCTCGAGATTTTCGCGTATTCCGTATGGGAGCGCGAATCCGAGGCGGTAAAGGCAAAACTCAATTTGTTCAACAGAGAACACGATGCCTTCTGGCGCGCCTATATGAAAAACCGCGCAATGGTTGTTCCCGATGAGAAGCTGGGGAGGATTTCCATCCCCAAGGCACTTCTCGACTCTATCGGAGTGCAAAAAGAGGTAGTGTTCTGTGGAAAGGACTTCAAAATAGAATTATGGGCCAAGGAAAAGGTTGATGTCGACACCATCGAAGGAGATGATTTCGTGGCTCTTGCAGAAAAAATTCTCGGATAACAAAGGAGGGAGCAAGATGATTGCCTACCATACACCGGTTCTATTAGAGGAAAGTGTATCCCTTCTTCGTATCAACCCGGAAGGGGTTTATGTAGATGCCACTTTCGGAGGCGGCGGACATAGCCGCGAAATCCTTTCACACTTGGGGAAAGACGGTCGCCTCATCGTAATGGACAGAGACAGAGACGCTTTGGGCAATATCCCCGATGATGACAGGGTGATTGCCGTACACTCCGACTATCGATTCATTCACAATTTTGTCCACTATCACGGTTTTGACGGTGTTGACGGAATCATCGCAGACCTTGGTGTTTCTTCCCACCAGTTCGACACGGAAGAGCGCGGATTTTCCTTCCGCTTCGATGCGCGACTCGATATGAGGATGAACGACAGCGCCGAGATGGATGCCGAACAAGTGGTAAACGGATACGACAAAGAGAGACTCGAGGAGATTTTCAGAAATTATGGAGAGGTTGACGGAGCCGGCAAGGCTGCTGATTTGATTTGCCGCGCAAGGGAAACCTCACCAATAAAGACCACCGGCGCCCTCGCGGACATCCTCTCCCCGATTCTGCCAAAATTCGCCCCTCACAAGGTGTTGGCAAAAGTATTCCAGGCACTGCGCATAGAGGTGAACAATGAGATGGATTCGTTGGAAAAATTCATCCCAATGGCGGTAAAGAGTTTGAATCCCGGAGGAAGGATTGCCATCATCACATACCACTCTCTGGAAGACAGGATTGTAAAAAATTCTCTCAGGGATTTTTGCAACGAACGAATACTTACAAAAGTAACAAGGAAGCCGATTCTCCCTACTGAACAGGAGATTGCAGAAAACACGAGAGCCAGGAGCGCAAAGCTTAGGGTAGCTGAAAAAAGGAGCGGGGAGGATTAGTATGGGATCTTTTAAGAACAAAGTAAAGAAGGGGTTCAGAAAAATTGCGGAAGTGCTCAGCGGCGAAATCATCATCAAGAAGGGATGGGACCGTCACTTCGGTTTCTTGTTGTACGTTTTCGTACTGGCAGTGTTGTACATTACCTGGAGTCTATTCGTGGAGACAAAGATGGCACAGGCCAAGGACAACGAGGCCGGGATTGAGGAGATGAAGATAGAATATTACCAAAAGAATCTGGTTCTCACAGGATTAAACCAGAGGACCAGAATAGAGAACCTTTTGAAGGAGAGCGGCAACAGCACGCTTCACGCGCCCGATTGTCCGCCACAGACAATTATCATTGAGTAGAAATGAAAGGCAACATCATAAGACTCGGTATTGTTTACATAATATTCCTGATTCTCGGAATAGTTGTGTTGGCTCGGATTGTGGACCTCCAGTATTTCAACGTTCCGTCAAGAGATTATGTAAAAAAGACCGTGAGAGAAGACTCCACCGATGGTATCAGGGGCAACATCCTTGCCGCCGACGGCCGTTACCTTGCCTTTTCCACCCCGTGGTACGAAATCGCAATGGATGTCACCGTGGTGGATTCGGCTTCATTTTACAATAATGTCGAAGCCCTTGCCTCTGCCCTTTCGGAGAACTTCCACGAAAAGAGCACAAAAGAGTACAAGAATCTTCTGCTGACCAAGCGCAGGGAACACAAGCAATATGTCCGTCTTCTGAAAAATCCCGTCTCTTATAGCGATATGAAACTCATAAGCGGCTTCCCGATTCTTGAAAACGGGCGCAGGAGAGGCGGACTGATTACCACAAAGATAGACCACCGCGATTATCCTTACGGAAAGCTTGCATTCAGAGCCCTGGGCCACTTGAAAAACAATCAGGAAAAGTCGGAAGTTGGAATTGAAGGGGCTGTTGATACGATACTCCACGGAATCAATGGGGTAAGGCCGATGCGTCTCATTGAACAGAACGCCTGGATTCCCGATGTGGAAAGAGAAGAGATCCCCCCCATCGACGGAGATGATGTTCAAATATCTATTGATATTGATATTCAGGATATTACAGAACGAGCTCTCCTTAGAAAAATACAGAACGAAGAGAACTTGAGAGCCGGTTGCGCCATCGTGATGGAGGTTGCCACAGGAGAGATCAAGGCGATGGTCAATATGGAAAAGGATGCCAAGGGAAATTTCTCCGAGACTTTCAACTATGCAATCGGGGAGCTTGGCGAGCCGGGCAGCGTATTCAAGCTGGCAACCCTTGTCACCTTGCTCGAAGACAAGAAGGTGACGCTCGACACCGAGATGGATGCAATTGTAAACTGGCACTACGGGAACAGAATCTTGGAAGACACATATTTGAGAAACTATAGCAAAATATCTGTGCGTAAGGGGCTTGAGATTTCATCGAACAATGTTTTCAGAATGCTTGCCGCCAAGCATTATGCCGGCAATCCCCAAGAATTTGCAGATAAGCTCAAGAATGACCGCAAGATAGGATACAATTTCAAGTTTGACATAAAGGGATTCAAAGACGCATCCATCAAGGGGCCGGATGAGAGAAAGAGCTGGAGCCCAGTCGATTTGCCACAGATGGGAATGGGATATTCCGTTATGGTCACCCCTCTTCACACCCTTTCATTCTACAATGCGATTGCAAACGATGGAGTGATGGTGAAGCCTCGTCTGATACTCAATTATCAGAAAAATGGTGAGATAAAGAAGGATTTTCCTGTGGAGACCGTCGGCAGGGTATGCAGCAAAGAAACGGCAGCATTGGCAAAGGAAGCCCTTCGCGGCGTGGTTATCGGCAGCAACGGCACCGGCAGGGTGGCTTTCAAGGGATGCAAGGTGAACGTGGCTGGTAAAACCGGCACAGCCCGAATCAATATCCCCGGAGTCGGATATATGGACAGCCAGGGAAGAAAGATGCATCAGGGAACGTTCGTGGGATTTTTCCCATACGAAAACCCTAAATACACCGTAATTGTGGTCGTCTATTCAAAACTGACTCACCAGAACTTTTACGGAGGAACTTGGGGAGCCCCTGTCGTAAGGGAGATTGTGGATAAGATTTATGCCGATTCGCCCGAATGGGACAACGGAATCGCAGCTTCGAAGCAAGTGCCCGCAATTGCGCAATACCAATCACATACGATAAACGACACAATAAAAGGGATTCCATCGGTAATGGGAATGGGACTGAAAGAGGCGGTATATACGATTGAATCATACGGATTTACAGCCGATATTACCGGAAACGGAAAAGTTATTGAGCAATCCCCTGTGGCGGGAACAGCAGCCGAGAGCGGCAGTCATATCACAATAAAATTATCACAAGCATATAATGAAAAGAATTAGGTCATATAATATCGGAGCAGAAATATCGTCCGTTTGCTTTGATTCAAGACAATGCACACCGGGCTCGCTCTTTGTCGCCATAAACGGAAACGAAGCGGATGGCCACAAATATATAGACAAGGCCATAGAAAATGGTGCAGCGGCAGTGATATATCAAGATGGGGAACTTGTGTTGAGTGTTCCATCATTGAAGGTAGCCGACAGCAGAAAAGCCCTTTCGGAGATAGCGGCAGAGTTTTACGACTATCCTTCCGCAAAGCTGAATCTTGTAGGCGTAACCGGCAC
>JABUTQ010000068.1 GCA_021443605.1 Bacteroidales bacterium
CAATTCAATTATCATGATGGTGATTCAGAGGGATTTGTGAATATGCCGCTCTCTATAGCGGGAGTCGTTTTTTCTGCATTGTTCACTGAAAATGAAGATTGTGTCAGGGTATCGCTCCGTTCAAAAGGGGATATCGATGTGAATAATTTTTCCCGTCGTTATTGCAATGGAGGAGGCCACGTAAATGCCTCGGGAGGAAGGCTTTACATTCCATTTTCTGAGGTTCCTGATTATTTTGAGAAATGTATTGCCGAATTCTTTTCCGGCAAAGGGAATTGATAAAATGGGCATATCTTTTGATAGGAAGTCGCGAGTATGAAAAAATCTCTTAATCTCATATCGGCCGTCGCAGTGATTCTGTCTCTGATTGCAGTTTCTTGCAACCAGGCCGATTTGGAAAAGACTGCCACTGCGCAAGAAGAGGCAATCGAATCGTTCTTGAAGAACAAATATCAGGATTCGACAATCGTGAACAACGGCGGAGTGAATCGTGTTGTGCTTATAAAGGGAGAAGGGGCTGAAGCAGCAGCCGGAGATTCCGTGTTTTTCAAATTTCAGGAGGGGATTTTCAACAATGGAAACATAACCACCATTTGTGAAGGAGAATATGCATCCGTTCTTGGAAACAAAAGTATGATACAGGGATTGGACAAAGGCATAACGGGAATGAAAAAGGAGGAGAGCGCAATGATTATCTTCTCTGCCCGATACGGGTACTACGATTCGAAAGTTTCTGTGGTTCCATCTATGTCCGCTTTGGTTTATTATGTATATTTGCAGGATATTAAGAAATCGAAAAAATGAGAAAAATCAGTCTTTATATAGTTATAACGTCAGTTTTACTGTTAGCCGGATCGTGTGCAAAAGATGTCAGCGAAAGTACAGACACGATTTATAAACGTGTGCTTGATGCTTGGATAAGAGTCAATTACGGTAATCTGGCAGCCACTTCATCCGGTCTTTACATCCTCGACCGTGATTATGGCACAGGCACTCCTGTTGGAGATTCGAGCTATGTTTTCGCCAATTATACCGTACAGGATCTCACCGGCAATTTCACCGATTTCAACACACAGGAAATGGCAAGGCTTATGGGGACTTATGCAGATACGGCACACTATGCCCCTGCCGTTTGGAGAATGGGGACAACCAGTGTCTATGATGGCATTGCGGAGATACTCAAGGGGATGAAGGTGGGGGGACACGTAAAGGCTGCCATTCCTCCGAGCCTGATGAAGATTACAACTACGGAAAATACCACAAATAATACAACTACAACATCTTCCGGCAACCAGGGTGCCACTGAGAATGCTGTGTATGAAATCAGCGTAATGAAGGTGGTCGAGGATATCGACAAGTATGAGGAATCCCTGTTGAAGGATTTTGCCGAATCATATTATCCCGGTCTTGATACCACATCTGCCGGATTCTATTTTCTAAAGACATTGGAACTGCCTGATGCAGATACAATTGCCGCTGATGCAAGCATCAAGGTGCGCTATATTGGCAAACTGCTTGACGGATACTGCTTCGACACCAATATCCAGGATACCGCTAAATTTTATCGCCGTTATGGTGGAGAGAGGAGTGCCTTGAGTGTCACGTTCAAGACCGATGAGGCGAGCCTTCAGACAGACAACAGCATCATCGGAGGTTTCGCAAAGACAATCAGGCGGATGCGCTATGGCGAAAGGGCGATATCGTTCTTCAAGTCATCTATGGGATACGAAGCTGCCGGCTCCACAAATATCCCTTCATACGCTCCACTCTTCTTCGAGGTGTGGATAGAGCCGAAAGAGTAAACTCGGCACCAATCAGTACCCCAATTCATACGGCTGATCGACAGCCTTGACACCCTCCTTCATCCATTTGGGCATAGGCTCGCCTTTGAGGTAGTGGTTGAAAAACTGCATCATTCTGGTCTGGAAGTCGATGCGGTTTGCCATTTTCACCGGCCAATGCGGCTCTCCCGTATAGTTCAGCAACCAATATATCTTGTCAAGCCTCTTGAGTGCAACGGCAAACTCAATCCCCTGATACCAAGGTACGTGACCGTCCGTATCATTGTGCATTATCAGCAGAGGAGTGGTCACTTTATCCATATTGAACAAAGGAGAATTTTCCTTGTAGAGCTCCGGCGCCTCCCAAATAGATTTGCCGATACGGCTCTGTCCGTGCTCATATTGAAAATCGCGCGCCATTCCGCTCCCCCAGCGGATGCCACCGAATGCACTGAACATATTCACCACCGGTGCTCCGCTTTCAAGGGCTGCAAACCGGTCTGTACGGGTGGCAAGATATGCTGTCTGGTACCCGCCCCAGCTGTGGCCGCTCGCTCCAATTCGTTTGGCATCGACATAGCCCAGTTTGAGCACTTCGTCAATTCCGCTCATCACGCAGTCGTAGCAGCTTTCGCCCGGATGCCCGTCCGTATAGATTATATCTGGATTGAATACTATGTATCCGTTGCTGTTATACAAGTGATAATCAGGTGTTGAGCGGTGAGGTTGTGGCTGCCTGAAGCTGTGGAGCGTTTCGGAATTTCGCTCGTAGAAATTCACAATCATCGGGTATTTCCTTGTCGGGTCGAAGTTTGCCGGCTTGTAAATCACACCTTGAAGCTTTTTCCCCGTGTATGAAGTCCACGATATCAATTCTGCCGTACCCCAAATGAATTCTTTCATCTGTTCTCCTTCGTGGGTGATTTGGGCGATTTTCTTGAATTTTGCGTCGCTGACATATAGCTCGGGAAAGAGGTCGTATCTCTCCTTTGTGAACATCCACACGTCGGCGTCCTCTGCCTTTGTGAAGCCTCCAAGCATATAGTCGCCCGAAATAAGTTCAACCGGTTTTCCTCCCTTTTTCAGGTCAAGACGATAATATCCGTACCCCTTGGTGTTTTCATTGAATCCCGTAAGTATCTGAATCTCTTTTGGATCGCGAGCCTTCTCCTCTCCAAATCCTCCCGATGATGCGAAGCGGTATTGGATAGAATTTTCTCTCCCTCCAACGGTCATCTTTTCGATTTTTCCTCCGCGTGCGGGCACTTTATAGATATCATATCGGTCGTAAAGAAGGATATATTCATCATTGGCAAGCCATCCTCCGTTACCGTAAGCATTTGGATAATCGGGAACGTCATTGTCGGTGTCCCATGCTCCGAAACTCTTGTCAGTCAAATTGAAAACCTCTCCAGTCGCGAGTTCGATGCTACGCCATACGCTGTCCATCTCACAATATCCGTAGGCGTATTTTCCCTCCACGGAGAGGCGCCAGCGAGTATAGTCGGCCTCCCTCAGCAACTTCTTGTCTCCGGTTTTGAGATTTACGACATAATAGTCGCTGCGGCTGCGCCCTTCCCACATAGAGGAGCGCGAATAGGGCTCGCTGGTGCTGAGAAGTGCCAAATCTCCATTCATATTGGAGTTCGTAGATAGATTTGGCAACTCCTTTGTGGCAATCTGTATCGCCTTGCGGCTTGGAATGTCATAAATTGCGGTGTATGATTTTCTGCTGTCGCGATCCTTGCTGAAATCCTGAACGGTATATTGCACCGCTTCGTCCCAGCTCCAAACTTGAACGTTTGGGCGGCTCGAAGCCAATATAGTCTTGTCAACTTCACGAGGAGCGGGGGCGGTGCCAAACATAAGCCTTTGGCCATTTTCTGAAAATGCCATTCTGCCGCCATCGCTGATTAGCCAACCGTCTGGAGCAAAGCCCGATGCATCTTTGAGCAGACATTCGCCTTGTGCTCCATTTTCTGAAAGCCACAGCTCGGGGCTCTTGCGATTGGCTTTATCGCCTTTCTTTTCACTTTTTTCGGAATAGAGGAATGCAAATGTGCTCCCTTCCTTCACAAAAGTTATATTCTTGAAATCCCCTTTACCCTCTTTTATCAGTTTTGGAGCGGGGGAGTCTTCACTGATGATGAACAGTCCGCAGATGCCGTCAATTCCGCTTCCGGCTGCCACCGCGCAGAGCGATTTGCCGTCAGGGCTGAATTGATAGCTGGTTATAGAGTTGATATTCAATTCGTTGCTACCTAATTTCAATAAGTGCAGAGTGGAATCCTTTTTGCCGACCTGATATGCGAGCCAATCGTTTTTCTCTGCCAGTTTATACCCGCGCAGTGAGTCGATTGTCTGAATGCCCCCCCCGATTGTATAGATAGACAACTTATCCATAGGCATATCCTTGCCACTTTCGGCATCGGGACGGCCTCCCTTCTGACCGCGTGCATCTTGTTGTGTCTGAGCCGGTTTTGGGGCTTCTTTACCTCTTTGAGCCTTTAGCTGAATCTCTTCTCTCTCCTTTTCGCAAATCTTGGTGCGAACAATTACATATTTGGAGCTCGAAGAAAAATCGATTTTGGAAATCGGGACGAAGGTTTGGATAAGATTTCCGGTAGCGTCATAGATTTTTGCAGTGGCATCTCCCGTAAATTTCTGGATATTTCCGTTCCGGTCGCCATCGCCTCTCCACGGCTCCATAACGGCTATCACCCATTTGCCGTCATTTGATATTGCTTTGTGATTAATCCTTTGGAAATCAGTGAGATCTTGTACTGTCATCGCCCTTTGGGCAGAAAGAGTGCCGGCCGAAAGAACTAATGCCAGAAGGATTGCTATATGTCTTGTTTTCATAGTTTGTTAGTTTTTACAAATATAGCAAAAAATATCATAGTTTGCGTGGAGATCCTTCGCTTCGCTCAGGATGACAACTCCGTCATTCTGAACATAGTGAAGAATCT
>JABUTQ010000404.1 GCA_021443605.1 Bacteroidales bacterium
GGAGAACCTGTCGAAAGGACTGTAATACCTTCAGAGTACGTTGTGACCATAGCTGGTAAGGATTATACCACTTATACGACATACGCAGGAAAAGATTGGGCTGGTTCTGCAATCCCTTCTATCTATGGCAGTTTCAACACTGCATTGTCTTACAAGGGTGTAAGACTTTCAGCACTCTTCACCTGGTCACTTGGCGGCAAGACATACGACGGCACTTACGCAACCCTCATGCAGTATGGCCTCGGTTCTTTGCACAAAAATATTCTCGGATCTTGGACAGAGGCCGACAAACTTGCGGAAGATGCTCCAAACCGTATCAACCCCAATGCGCTTCCTGTCCTCGACAGCTATATGTCAACATATACTCACGGTGCAAGCTCGAATCGTTGGCTCCATTCTTCAAATTATCTCGTTTTGAAGAACGTTCAGATCAGCTACAGTTTCCCTACAAAACTTATCAACAAGATACAGCTCTCAGGGCTGGCATTGAGCCTCACCGCAGAAAACCTGTTTACCGTAACTGCCCTCACCGGTATGAATCCTCAGTATAGTTTCAATGGAACTATTTCAAACGACTTCATCACCGCAAGAACACTTTCATTAGGTATAAACGTCACTTTGTAAGGAGAATAATATATGAAAAAGATATTCAAACTATTGGCTGTCACAGCCATATCACTTTCAATCGTATCCTGCGGAAAAGATTATCTGCAGACAAGTCCCACCTCTTCGACTGGTAGTGCCACCATCTTCGAAAGTGCAGACAATATCGCTTTGGCGGTAAACGGTATGTACCGCGTGATGGTTCAGCAATACGGATATTTTGGACAGGGATACAACGGTGAAGGCACCATCAAGTTCTATATAGGTGACTTCGGCGGCAACAACTTCAACCTCAGCGGTTCCGGCAACGTTGCTTTGATGAGCCAGAACTACCACGACAACGACAACAGCACTTTCATTCTCTACTCCTGGCTATATTATTACCGTTTAATAAGCGAGGCGAACTCAATCATTTCAGGTTGTGATAATCCCAATCTCAAGGGAAGCAAGGACCAGGCTGCATTCTACAAGGCTCAGGCACTTACGATGAGGGCATACGCATTTACGATGCTTACCCAGATGTTCCATCGCCGCTGGAGCGACAATATGAACAGCGAGGCAAGAGATGGAAACGGCCTTGTGCTCCGTCTTGAGCCTACCACCAGTTCAATGAAACTTTCATCTGCAGAAGATACCTACAAGCAGATTTACAACGACCTCGATTCTGCAATTGTGGTTCTCGAGAAGGAATACATCAAACGAGATCCCCTCACTCAGAACTATATGATTAATGCAGACGTGGCATACGCGGTATATGCCCGCGCCGCCATTACCCGCCACGACTACGAAACTGCCAGAAAATATGCGCAGAAGGCATCAAAGAATTATACCCTTATGACCAATGACGATTATCTGAAGGGCGGTTGGTCAAAAGTGAACAAAGAGTGGATCTGGAGCTCGTATTGCTCTGAAACACAGCCGCTTTACTACTATTCATTCTTCGCTTACGTAGGGTTTAACTGCAAAGCTGCTCAGGTGCGAAACTATCCTAAATGTATGTCGAAACATCTCTACGACCAGATTCCGACAACTGACATTCGCCGTGATTTGTTCCTCGACCCGAAAGATATGAAGTACAGCGACGTAAATGGCAGTGCCGCCAAGAATTCCGATTTGTACAACTATGCCCGAAAGATTCACCCTGAACTTACGGAGGCCGTGTTTACAGTGGCTGCCTATATGAATTTCAAGTTCGCGAGCGAATCATATTCATACGGCCATCTCAACCATTTCCGTGCTGCCGAGATGTATCTTATTGAAGCTGAGTGCGATTACTTCCTCAAGGATGAAGATGGCGCCCGTACCTTGTTGAACAAGCTCAATCGCGACAGCAAGCGCGATCCTTCTTACAACTGCACCGCCTCCGGAGAAGCCCTCCTCAAGGAAATCAAGCTTTACCGCGGCATCGAGTTGTGGGGTGAAGGTTTCGAGTGGTTCGACCTCAAGCGCTGGAACGATGGCATCTCACGCAAGAGCTTCAAGGAAGGTGGAAACTGGAGCACAACATACGCTTACGACGTTACTCCCGACAAGTACAATGGCTGGACCAACGTACTGCCCAAGAGGGAAAAAGACTACAATGATGCTATTGGCAAATAATCCAGTCTCTATTTCGAATAAAAAAGCCGTTTCCGATGAAGGAAACGGCTTTTTTATTAATATTGAACAAGTCTTTATTTCTTGGACATCATCCTGCGATAATCGTCAGCAGATGCCACAATGAGTTTCTCAAATTCACGCTGGCCGGTACCGGCAGGGATGAGGTGACCGCAAATCACATTCTCCTTGAGGCCTTCCAGGTAATCTACGCGGCCGCGGATGGCTGCGTCGCCGAGAACCTTGGTGGTCTCCTGGAACGAAGCGGCTGACATAAAGCTGTTTGTCTTCAAAGCTGCGCGGGTTATACCCTGAAGCACCTGATTTGATGTTGCAGGGACTGCATCGCGAGCTTCTACGAGCTTCTTGTCCTGTCTCTTGAGCCAAGAGTTTTCATCGCGGAGGGCACGCACTGAAACAATCTGACCTGCGTGGAGATTGTTGGAGTCGCCTGCATCAGTAACAACCTTCTTGTCAAAGATATTGTCGTTCTCTTCGATGAATTCCCACTTGTCCACAAGCTGTTCGGGGAGGAATCTGGTATCGCCCGGATCCACGATTTCAACCTTACGCATCATCTGGCGCACAATCACTTCAAAATGCTTGTCGTTGATCTTCACGCCCTGCATACGATAGACTTCCTGAATTTCGTTTACGATATAGTCCTGAACCTTGATGGGACCGAGGATTGCGAGGATGTCGGCAGGGGCGATTGCACCGTCTGAAAGAGGCATACCTGCACGCACATAGTCGTTTTCCTGTACCATAATCTGCTTTGACAGAGGAACCAAATAGTGTTTCTCTTCACCATTCTTTGCACGGATAATAATCTCTCGGTTGCCTCGTCTGTTCTTACCCATAACAACTTCACCATTAATCTCCGATACGATTGCAGGGTTGGAAGGATTGCGGGCCTCAAACAGTTCGGTAACGCGCGGCAGACCGCCTGTGATATCGCCCGACTTGCCGATTGCGCGAGGAATCTTGAAGAGGATGTCTCCAATCTTCACTTCCTGACCGTTCTCGACGTTGATATGGGCGCCAACAGGGAGGTTGTATTGCTTGATTTCGTTTCCTTCGCCGTCTATGATGCGGATAGAAGGAGTCCTTGACTTATCACGGCTCTCGATGATGACCTTGTCACGGTGAATCGTGAATTCGTCGGCAGCCTCTTCACGGTAGGTAACACCATCTATGAGGTTGTCATAAACAGCTGTACCTGAGATTTCTACGATAGTAAGTGCGTTATATGCGTCCCACTTGCAGATCAAATCTCCCTTGGTCACCTTGTCGCCGTTGTTCTTGAACAATTCAGTGCCGTAAGGGATATCGTATTGAGACAGAGTAATGCCTGTGTTCTCATCCTTGATGGTCATTTCGGCTGTACGGCCTACCACAATGATATGCTCACCGCTTTCGTCAACCTTGGTGATTGTACGAAGCTCCTCGAATTCAAGGCGTCCGTTGTACTTGGCCTTGATTTCGTTGTCGGCGGCGATGTTTGATGCAGTACCACCGACGTGGAAAGTACGGAGAGTAAGCTGTGTACCAGGCTCACCGATAGACTGTGCGGCAATGACACCCACAACTTCACCTTTCTCAACCATGCGGCTGGTGGCGAGATTTCGTCCGTAGCATTTTGCGCATACGCCCTTGCGGCTTTCGCAAGTGAGAACGGATCTGATTTCCACCTGCTCGATGGGGAGCTTTTCAATCTGTTCCACAATTGCCTCTGTAATTTGTTCACCTGCAGGGAGAATCAATTCGTCGGTAAGAGGGTTGTAGATATCGTGTACAGAAGTACGGCCGAGGATTCTCTCTCCGAGAGTCTCCACAATCTCGTCTTTGTTCTTGATGGCTGTGGCCACAAGTCCGCGGAGAGTTCCGCAATCTTCTTCGTTGATAATTACATCGTGGCTCACGTCAACCAGACGACGGGTGAGGTATCCTGCGTCGGCAGTCTTCAACGCCGTGTCGGCCAAACCTTTACGCGCACCGTGTGTAGAGATGAAGTACTCGAGCACAGAAAGTCCCTCCTTGAAGTTTGCGAGGATAGGGTTCTCGATGATTTCGGCCCCGGACGATCCTGACTTCTGCGGCTTGGCCATAAGACCACGCATACCGCAGAGCTGCCTGATCTGCTCCTTACTACCGCGGGCTCCAGAGTTCAACATCATATATACAGGGTTAAATCCCTGATTATCAGATGCAATGCGCTTTTCAACGAGGTCGGTCAGACGATTGTTTGTCTTGGTCCAGATATCGATAATCTGGTTGTAACGCTCGTTGTTTGTGATAAGACCCATGTCGAAGCTCTGCTGGATGGCTTCCACATCGGCATAGCCTTTCTCCACGAGTTCTGCTTTCTCGTCGGGAACAAGCACATCGCCAAGGTTGAATGACAAACCTCCGCGGTATGCCATCTTGTATCCGAGGTCCTTGATATCGTCGAGGAACTGTGCCGTACGGGCAACGCCTGTGTATTTGAGCACATCTCCGATGATGTTTCTGAGCGATTTCTTGTCCAACA
>JABUTQ010000071.1 GCA_021443605.1 Bacteroidales bacterium
GGATGACGGTTTCGCTCAGGATGACGGCTTCGCTCAGGATGACGGCTTCGCTCAGGATGACGGTTTCGCTCAGGATGACGGGCTGAAAATCACCGGAATAGACATCGATGGGCCATCGGTAACGGAGGCGGCGGAGAACTTTGCGGCATCCAAATGGAGCGCCAACCTCAAAGCACTCAATATCAGCCTCGAAGACTTTGTAAAACAATCCCAGGAAAGCTCCTTCGACCTTATCGTTTCCAACCCGCCCTTCTTCACTTCATCTCTCACCAATCCCGACGAACGGAAAGCCGCCGCACGCCACACCGACGGACTCCCACCGGAATTGCTGATAGACGCTGCGTTAAGACTGCTCAAACCGGGCGGAAGGCTCGCGGTAATCTATCCAATCGACGAAGGGAACCGCTTCGTGGTCAGTGCAACTGCAAAAGGGCTTTATCTCTGCCGCGAATGCTTTGTGCGGCGCAAAGGCTCCAACGAAACCATCAGACTGATGGCAGAGTTTTCCAATTGTCCGCCAATCAATGGAATAATATCTCAAATCAAATCAATATGAAAAACGTAACCGTATATCTTGGCTCTCGTACCGGGAAGAGCGAAATATTCTGCAATAATGCCTACAAAATCGGTAAATTACTATCTCTCAATAATATAGGTGTGATTTACGGAGGCGCTTCGGTGGGCACTATGCGCGCTCTCGCCGAGGGTGTAGTCGAGAATGGCGGCCAACTTCTGGGTGTGTTTCCAAAAGGATTCAAAGGAAAGAAAGATAATGCCGCCAAGGGGATAGACGTGCAGGAGAGGCGCTTTGCAAACTTCATAGAGACCAAAGACCTCGACGAGAGAATCCGTATAATGGAAGAGAAATCAGACGGATGCATCATCCTGCCCGGCAGCTGCGGCACTCTGCACGAATTTATCTCGTATCACGAGGGGCACGACCTCGGCCAGCATTCGAAACCGATTGCCATACTCAACACAAATGGATATTACAATCCTCTCATTGCACTGATAGACAATATGATAGAGAATGGATTCGCATCCCGGGAAGAGTTTGGATACATCATTGTGGAAGATACCCCCGAAAAGCTTGTGGAGAGAATTTCCAAAGAGTTGTAATTGAATAATAATTGATACCTTTGCGGCATGAAACAAAACAACGATTGGAAACAGAGACTCGGCATAGTCTATTCAACAGCCTCGGACTTTAACTATGAAACTGAGCCGGAAGAAGAGGAAAGAGAGACACTTGCTCCTGAAAAACAGAAGCTTATAGTCTCTATAGACCGTCGCAACAGGGGAGGTAAGCAGGTCACTCTCATCTCCGGATTCGTAGGGAAAGAGGCCGATCTTGCAGCCCTCGGCAAGTCTCTGAAAACCAAATTCGGTGTAGGGGGGAAGGCTGCCGACGGCGAAATCCTGATACAGGGCGATTTTCGTGACAAGGCAGTCGCCGTGCTCAAAGAGATGGGCTACAATGCAAAGAGGGGGAACTAATCATTAATCACAATGTTGGAGTGTTGGAAAGAGAGCCGGCTCGTGCTGGAGAATATCGATTTCTCCAAAATCAGCCAAGTGCCTGATACAAACATAGTTTCATCTATTGTTATTGCGGCGCTCGCCGTAACGGTGATAGTGTTTTTCAAGAGCGAGATACTTGCGGTCTCTCTTTCGCTTCAGGCATTGTTCAACGGCAAGAAGGTCAAGGACATCGAAGGCAACCAGAGTTATTACTCGGCAGTTGTTGTCACAGCAATCATCTGTATCCCCATTCTGGCCGCCACTGCAATGAAGCCGGGCAGTGGAAACCTAACTTACGCATTGTTCTGCGCTGCCCTCTTTCTCCTTGTGGTTGTGCGAAAACTTCTCTTTTCGTTGGTGTCTTGGCTCAAGGGGAGGAGAGACGTATTCAAGACAATCAGGCGCAGCTCCGCCATCTATCTGATAGATATCACAGTGTTGTGTCTTCCCTTATTGATTTTCCGCTCGAGAATGCCCGATATCTTTATGATTATTGTGCAGCCCTATATCCTCACGGTCATAGGATTAGTCTATGCCATATATCTTGCAAGGAGCTTGAGAACATTAATTTCAAGTGGATTTTCTCATTTTTTCAGTTTTTTGTACATTTGCGCCCTCGAATTATTGCCAATAGGGCTTATTATTAGTGTATATATCTCATTATGAGTGTTTTAGATAAAAAAATACTTATTGCGCAGCCGGAACCTCAGAACGGCTCTCCTTATACCGACCTTATCAACAAGTACGGACTTGAGTTCGATTTTGTTCCATTTTTCAAGGTGGAAAGTGTGACAGCCCGCGAATTTCGTGCACAAAGAGTCAATATTCTCGATTATACAGCAATCATATTCTCTTCTCGTGCTGCCATTGACGCGTTTTTCAAGCTCTGCGAAGAGTTGAGGATAGTCGTGCCGGAGACTATGAAATATTTCTGCCAGAGCGAGGCCATTGCCCTGTATCTTCAGAAATATATCGTTTATAGGAAAAGAAAGATATTCTTCGGCAACGGCACTCCGTCTTCCATCATAGACAGCATCGGAACCAAGCACAAGACCGAGAACTTCCTCATCACCTGCACGGATGTCCTCAAACCAGATGTAAACAGGATGTTTACAAAGGCAAAGCTCAAACACGGAAGTGCTGTGTTTGTAAAGACCGCCAACAGCGACCTTTCAACCATAGACCTGTCATCTTACGGAATGATGGTTTTCTACAGCCCTTCTGACGTGAAGTCGCTTCTTGAGAATTTCCCCGAGTTCAAGCAGGGGGATATGCTTTTTGCCACCTTCGGCACCGGCACTGCCAAGGCGATGAAGGATGCGAAACTCAAGGTAGAGATTCTTGCCCCCACGCCGGAGGCTCCATCAATTGCATTGGCATTGGCTAATTATTTCAGTAATAAATAGTTATGCCTGCTTTCGGATATCCCAAAAAGCAGAGGATCAATTCCAGGAATGATATCGTCTCCCTTATCGACAAGGGAGGCGTTGTTTTCAGGCATCCGTTCAAAGTCTATTTCCGGACGAACGAGTGTGGTTATCCTCGCTTTGCCATATCCGTCCCAAAGAAAAATTTCAAGAGAGCTGTCGCTCGAAACCTCCTAAAAAGGCGTACGAAAGAGGCTATCCGCCTGAATATAGGCACTTTCCAGGGGTGCTCCAAGTTTGATTTCCTTTTTGTTTATGTAGCCAAGGATATAGTGGAATATTCCCGAATTTCAGAAAAGGTAACGGAAATTTTCTCAGAAGTTTCTCCGAAAAATGATTGAAAAACTCAGAAAGATTACAACCTGGCCTTTTTTGAAGCTGATTCGGTTCTATAAAATCTGCATATCGCCATATCTCGGCAATAATTGCAGGTTTACTCCCACTTGCAGCCAGTATGCCGCAGAGGCGATAAAAAAATATGGCATCTTCAAAGGGGGATATCTTGCAGCCAGAAGGTTGCTGAGGTGTCATCCCTGGGGAGGCAGCGGCTACGATCCGGTTCCGTAACTGTTTTCGAAAATTTTTACTATCTTCGCAGTTTGGCGGTACAACATCTTGAGATGTGTCGCAAAAATCGAAATTACACAGAAAGTTATATGGATAAGAAAAAGTTCACACTGATAAACAGAGTCGTTTCGGCGGTGATTCTCGTATTCTCCGCCATTGTTTATCTGATGACGATTGAGCCTACCGCAAGTTTTTGGGACTGCGGTGAATTTATTGCATCTTCATACAAACTTGAGGTGGGGCACCCTCCGGGAAACCCTGTGTTCCAGTTGTTTGCAAGATTTTTCTGTATTTTTACCGATGCTTCCCACGCAGCCATAGCGGTGAATTGCTGCAGTGCGATATGCTCCGCATTCACGATTTTCTTCCTGTATCTGACCATTGTCCATTTCGGACGCCGTCTCCTTGAAAAAGATGGGAAGGAACTCACTTTGGCTAATGTTATATCGGTTTTAGGTGCAGGTGTCGTTGGCTCCGTAGCTTACACATTTACAGATACTTTCTGGTTCTCGGCCGTTGAGGGCGAAGTCTATGCGATGTCCTCTCTGTTTACGGCAGCGGTCTTTTGGGCGATGCTCAAATGGGAAGAGGAGGCGGACGAGCCGTATGCAAACCGCTGGATTGTCCTCATCTGTCTGCTGATGGGGCTCTCCGTGGGAGTGCACCTGCTCAACCTTCTCTCCATCCCTCCGATGGTCTTTATCTACTATTACCGCAAACACGGAGAGAAGAAAATCTCTTTCTGGAAATCGTGCATCGTGTTCTTCGTCTCGTGCATTATCCTTATGGTGATTCTCTTCGGAATCATCCCTTATACCCCCAAGATTGCGGCCTTCGTTGACAGGATCTTTGTAAACGGCCTTGGGACAGGTTTCAATGTAGGAACCACTGTCTTTATGGTGCTCCTCTTTGCCGCCTGCTTTGGTGGTATGTATCTTTTCAGAAAGAAGGGAAAGGCGCTTGCACACACTATAACTCTCTGTTTTACAACGATTTTAATAGGATATTCCGTATTCGCCATAATCATCATCCGCTCCAGTGCCCAGACTCCCACAAACGAGTATCAGCCTGATAATGCCTATACCCTTGTCCGCTACTTGAGCCGCGAGCAGTATGG
>JABUTQ010000046.1 GCA_021443605.1 Bacteroidales bacterium
TTATTTAAGGTTAAGGGATTGAAGATTCTTAAAGATCCGGAAAACGCAGTGACTCCTTCACAATAAAGCAGTTGGGAAAACTTTTCCTAAGGGCGTTCATAAACACTGTGGCATCGCTCTTGGTCCTGAAATTACCTACGGTCACTTTGAAGTAAGGATTTTGGTAATCGAGATACGCCGGAGTATCCGGATATGCATCCTTGAACTTTGCCATCACTTCGTTCGCGTTGTTTCTGGCGTTACGGCTGTTGTCAAAGAAAATTCTGACACGGTATCCCGCCACTTCCCTCGAATTGTTTGAATAATAATATCCCCTCATTGCACTGCGAAGGGAAGGCGATTGAATCACAGAAGCCCCATTGCCCAAAAGGTCGAATATATCTGCCCCGATAAGGGTGGAATCCATTTCCACACGAACGATATTATCCTCATTCTGAGCAAATAACGAACAAGTCAACGACAGCGCTGCTATGGCAAAAAATATCCTTAATTTCATTTTTTCTTGAAATTGTTGATAAAATTCATAAAATCTTTAAACGGAACATCCTTATACTCAATCTTCTTGCCAAAAATTCCCTGTTTGACGTTGAAAAAGCAATCTATTGTCATATTCTTTGATTGCAGCGATTCTACGGCCTGATCAAGACTCTTCATCGTGACAAGGGCAAGAGGGTTCTCAACGTTAACCTTCACCCCTACCTTCACGGTGTCCGTGCAATGGCTTCTTATCGCAGGCTTTTCCCCCGTAAGAGAGATTTCCGCGAATTTCTTCTTTTGGGCAGTGTATATGGTAATGCCGAAATCATCCATACTGAACTTGGATCCGGTGGGGTTTTCTATCACAAGATTGAGGTCGGAATCCATCCTGACTGCATTGTCAACCAAAGATAAATCGCCGACACGCCCCACTTCGGCAGATTTGAACACAAGCTTTTCGTAGTCTGAGCAGCTGCAGACAATAATGGAGACAAATGCTGCTAAAAGTATCTTCTTCATATTTATTACAAAGATATAAAAGTTATCTTTGCAGAATAATAAGAAGCTGAATTTTATGAACTATTCTTCTGTACGCCCCATCTTTGACAAGACAAGGCCGCAGGTATATATCGAAACCTACGGGTGCCAGATGAACGTCAACGACAGCGAGGTTGTTCTTTCTATCCTTCAGGATGCTGGATATTCGCTGTGCGAAAAAATGGAACAGGCGTCTATTATTTTTGTAAACACTTGTGCAATAAGGGATAACGCTGAGCAAAGAATCCACGGAAGATTGGACGTATTTCGCCTTGAAAAGAAAAAACGCCCCGGAATCATAGTGGGAGTACTGGGATGTATGGCCGAAAGGATGAAAGAGCAGCTCCTCAAGAATCCGGTAGTGGATATAGTGGCCGGGCCTGATTCGTACAGGGATCTCCCCCGCTTGATATCTGCCGTTACGGCCGATGCGAAGCAGATAAACACTATATTGTCTCACGAGGAGACCTATGCCGACATCGCCCCCGTCAGGATGGACAAAAACGGAGTGTCGGCATTCATTTCGATAATGAGGGGATGCAACAACGTTTGTTCATACTGCGTTGTACCATACACCCGCGGAGCGGAACGCAGTCGTGATTTAAACAGCATTCTCACTGAGGCTCAGACACTTATAAGTAACGGATATAAAGAGATCAATCTTCTCGGACAAAACGTTGACAGCTATCTCTGGGTAAATCCCGAGACGGGTGAAAAGGTAAATTTCGCGCTTCTGCTCGAAAAAGTTGCGCTCCTCGATTCGAATGTCAGAATCCGATTCTCCACCTCCCACCCTAAAGATATGAGCGATGCGGTGCTGCACACTATGGCCGCCCACAGCAATATCTGCAAACACATCCACTTGCCGGTACAGTCCGGTAGCAACACTATGCTGGAGAAGATGAACCGCAAGCATACTCGCGAATGGTACCTCGAGAGGGTTGCGAAAATCAGAGAAATCATCCCCGGATGCGCTATATCAACAGACGTCATAGCCGGATTCTGCGGAGAAAGCGAGCAAGACCATCAAGACACACTGCAACTGTTTGAAGAAGTGCAATTTGACGCTGCATTTATGTTCCAGTTCTCGATGCGTCCAGGAACTAAGGCAGCAAGGCATTTTCAGGATGATGTGCCGCCCGAGGTAAAGACATCCCGCTTGAATCAGATTATCGAGCTGCAGAACAGACTCTCGCTGGAAAGCAACCAAAAATGTGTCGGCAGAACTTTCGAAGTGCTTGTCGAAGGGACGTCCAAACGCAACGACGAAGATCTTGTAGGGAGGACATCGACTAACAAAAGTTGTGTTTTTCCCGGCAAGGGGCATAAGGCGGGCGATTATGTAAATGTGATTGTAAAATCTTGCACATCAGCCACTTTACTTTGTGAAATAGTATAATGAAAGAGATAACGATAAATGATCTGGCGAATATCAACATTGCCGCGGCAGAGTTTCTAAAACAAATCGGAGACTCGTCGGTGATAGCGTTTTATGGCAGTATGGGGGCCGGAAAAACCACTTTCATCACCGCATTGTGCCGTGCGCTCGGAGTTGAAGATGTGGTGAACAGCCCCACTTTCACCATTGTCAACGAATATGCCGACAAAAAGGGCGAGCCGATATATCATTTTGATTTTTACCGCATCAACAAACTTGACGAGGCTCGCGACATCGGCTTTGACGAGTATCTCTATTCGGGATATCTTTGTCTGATAGAGTGGCCCGAGATGGTAGAGGAACTGCTTCCGGAAGATGTTTTGAGGGTAAGGATAGAGGTTGATGATGACGGCGGCAGGAGATTGACTTTTAATGAGTGATATCGCTTCCGGCGAGCCGGAGCTTCTAAATAAACCTGACTATGAAAAAACTTACACTATTGATTGTAATGATGACGCTCTTGTGCAGTTGTGGGAACAAAAAGCCCGCAGTGGATCTCACAAAGATCTCGTCTTCATTGAGAATTGTCCCCGGTGCCGAGTACACCGACCAGTATCTCCCTCTGCTTCAAGGGAAAAGAGTATGCATCCTTTCCAACCAGACCGGAATGGTTTCATCAAGCAAGCATGTGCTTGACACCCTCTTGAGCCTCAAGGTCAACGTCACCTGCATTATGTCGCCCGAACACGGCTTCCGTGGCGATGCCGATGCCGGCGAACATGTTTCGAGTTCGATAGATGCTAAAACAGGCGTCCCAATACGCTCTCTCTATGACGGAAACCTTGGAAAGCCGTCTGACGAGACGATGAACGAATTTGACGTGCTGATTTTTGACCTGCAGGATGTCGGATGCCGCTTCTACACCTACCTGACCACAATGACGAAAGTGATGCAGGCGTGTGCTGAAAAAGAGAAGAAAATGATTATTCTCGACCGTCCGAACCCTTTGGGATTCTATGTTGACGGTCCCATTCTCGATATGAAATACAAATCGGGAGTAGGTTATATTCCCGTACCCGTGGTTCACGGAATGACTCTCGGAGAGCTTTCGGGGATGATAAACGGAGAAAAATGGCTCGAGGACGGAATTCAATGCGACGTAACTGTAATCAAATGTGGCAATTACTCTCACAAATCCCGCTATGTCCTCCCTATCAAACCATCGCCTAATCTTCCCGACATCCGTTCTATATATCTTTATCCCTCAATGTGCTATTTCGAGGCCACGCCGGTAAGCCTCGGACGCGGCACGGACAAGGCATTCCAGATGTACGGACACCCCAATATGCTGGGATACAGCTACTCTTTCACCCCGAGAAGCATTCCGGGTGCAAAAAATCCTCCGCAACTCGACAAACTCTGTTACGGAGTGGATCTCACCACCGAGCCTTCACTTGAAGAGATTGCACAACAGGGGATAAACCTCTCTTATGTCATTGACGCATACAACAATCTCAATATGGGAGACCATTTTTTCAGATCTTTCTTTGAACTCCTTATCGGTCAGGGATATGTTAGAAAAATGATTGAGAATGGAGCATCTGCAGAGGAGATCAAGGCCATGTGGGCCGAAGACGTGGCATCCTTCAAGATTCAAAGAAAACCTTATTTGCTTTACGAAGAATAACTTAGAAGCTGTTTAAATTTGATTCAAAATTTTATTTAACACTATGACTAACATCAAAAACCAAAGATACGTAGCACTTGACGTGCTGCGCGGAATGACGGTGGCGGGGATGATTCTGGTGAATAACCCCGGCTCGTGGAGCCATATTTTTCCACCTTTGCGGCACGCCGCCTGGGCAGGCTGCACCCCCACCGATCTGGTATTCCCGTTTTTCCTCTTCTGCGTGGGAGTGGCAATGGCATTCTCATTCGCAAAATACGGCGACACCCTCAACAAGGCCGTTTCAAAGAAAATTGTCAAGAGAGGTGTGCTGATATTTTTGGTTGGAATTGGGTTGGGACTATTCCCCTTCTACCCTTCGAACTGGAATCCAGACCTCTCATTCTGGCAAAATTATGGCAACTGGCTCTCCAACTTCCGCATATTCGGAGTGCTTCAAAGGATTGCAATGTGCTATGTATTAGGTGGTTTTCTTGCTCTTATCCTTAAAACTCCAAAAAGGATTCTATT
>JABUTQ010000114.1 GCA_021443605.1 Bacteroidales bacterium
AAGAGAATAAAGTGACGGAGAGTCGCCCAAAATTCATCTTTATCAACTGGGCGATAAACGCTCAATGCCTCGATATACTTATCTACAAGAGCCTCACGCAATTCATCTGAATAGTTGGCCTTCGCCTGCCAGATAAATGACGCAACATCGTAATATACAGGGCCTTTGCGCCCACCTTGAAAATCTATGAAATAGGGATTTCCATCTACAATCATCACGTTCCTCGCCTGAAAGTCGCGGTAGAGGAATGTATCTGACATCGTCTTCATCAGAAAGTCGGACAAGCGGGCAAAATCGTCTTCGAGTTTGATTTCGCTGAATTCTATCCCCGTAGCTTTGAGGAAACAGTATTTGAAATAGTTCAAATCGAACGAAATCATCCTGCGGTCAAATTCAGGCTGGGGATAGCATACATTGAAATCAAGCCCCTTTGCCCCTTCAAACTGAAGACGGGGCAAGGTGGCTACTGTCTTGAAGAGAAGCTCTTTCTCTTTTTCACTGTAGGTTCCGAGCTCCCGACCTAATGAAATGGCGCTGAAGAGTGTCACATCGCCTAAATCTTCCTGAAGGTAGCAACTCTTGTCTTGGGAGACGGCAAGCACCTTTGGAACAGGAAGCCCTTTATTGTAGAAATCCTCTGCAATGGTCAGGAATGCGATATTCTCATCTATACAAGTGCCGATTGTACCTATCAGACTGATACCCTTGCGTTTGAGTCTGAAATAACGACGATTGCTTCCCGAAGACGGGAGTTCCTCTATCGAATCGGGGGAAAATCCGGCATATTGTATGAACAACTCTTTCAGCATATTTCAAAATTAATTGATAAACAACAATTCACGATATTTGGGGAGAGGCCACATTCCGTTATCGACAAACTCTTCGAGCTTGTCTATCGGGCGACGGATTTCCGCAAGCGACTGTGCTATTGCATAATAGGCCATAGCCTTCTCATATCCGTCGGGGAGTTTGTTAGCCTCTTTGCGGGCATCCACCATTGCGGATACCTTTGTCCTTATCTCCTCTATGTATTTGTTCAGTTTCTGAATCAAGGCAATGGTACCTGCAGACATATTCTTGTATTCATCGGGGAAGACGTCCTTCATCTTTGAAACGTTTTTCAAAAGCGAAGTCTGATATTCCAATGCTACAGGAATGATATGGTTCATTGCCATTCTGCCCATAACCCTTGCCTCAATCTGAACCTTCTTGCAATACTTCTCCCATTTGACTTCATTTCTCGCCTCAAGCTCTGTCTTGGTATAAACGCCTGTGCGAGTGAACATTTCCACAACTTCTTCAGTAGTGAATGCCTTGAACATCTTTGGAACGCAAGTCTCTACGTCAAGCCCTCTTGCAGCAGCCTCTTTGTGCCACTCCTCAGAATATCCGTTGCCATCGAAGCAAACCACGTCGATTACGGAACGGATGATTGGTTTGAGAGTATCCATCACAGCCACATTGAGTGTCTTGCCTGTTGCCAACTCCTTGTCCAAATCTGCCTTGAAAGAGATAAGCTGGTCTGCAACAGCTGCATTGAGGGTGGTCAGAGGGCCTGCACAGTTTGCACTTGACCCCACTGCACGAAATTCGAAGCGGTTTCCTGTGAATGCAAACGGGGATGTCCTGTTTCTGTCTGTGTTGTCCACGAATATCTCGGGAATCTCAACCAAACCGAGTGAACGCCCTTTCTTGCCGGCAATCTCGATAGGAGTTTCAGACGGAACTTCCAGCAACTTGCGGAGCACGTCGGTCATAGTCTTGCCAAGGAAAGTGGAGAGGATTGCAGGAGGAGCCTCGTTCCCTCCAAGCCTGTGGGCATTGGTTGCAGATGCGATACTTGCCTTGAGAACACTGTTGTATTTCTGAACGGCGGCGAGCACATTCACGAAGAAAGTCACGAACTGGAGATTTCCCTTGGCATCTTTTCCGGGGGCCATGAGACCGACGCCGGTGTCGGTACCGAGAGACCAGTTGTTGTGTTTGCCGGAGCCGTTCACTCCGTCAAAAGGTTTTTCGTGCATCAGAACTACAAAACCGTGACGGCGGGCGATATTCTGCATAACGTTCATCATCAACTGGTTCTGGTCGTTAGAGAGATTGGCTTCGCCGAATATTGTGGCAAACTCAAACTGGTTTGGAGCCACCTCGTTGTGACGGGTCTTCAATGGCACCCCAAGACGGCAGGCGGCAATTTCCAAGTCGCGCATAAACGCTGCAACCCTGGTGGGAATTGCGCCGAAATAGTGGTCGTCCAACTGCTGGCTTTTTGAAGAAGAGTGTCCCATCAATGTGCGACCGGTAATCATAAGGTCCGGACGGGCAGCATAAAGATCCTCATCCACAAGGAAATACTCTTGTTCCCAGCCAAGATACGAATATACTTTATTTACGTGTGAATCAAACAATTTGCAGATTGGAAGAGCTGCGTCCCCAACTGCCTTGAGAGCTCGCTTGAGAGGAGTCTTGTAGTCGAGAGCCTCTCCTGTATAAGCTATGAAAACGGTGGGAATACAAAGTGTATCGTCCTGGATAAATACAGGCGACATAGGATCCCAAGCCGTGTATCCTCGTGCCTCGAAAGTTGCGCGAATACCTCCGTTAGGAAACGAAGATGCATCCGGCTCTTGCTGGACGAGAGATTTTCCGTTGAAAGTTTCAATAATTCCCCCTTTGCCATCGCTCTCCATAAAGGAGTCGTGCTTCTCGGCAGTGCAGTCACTCAACGGCTGGAACCAGTGGGTGATATGGGTGACACCGTGTTCCATAGCCCATCTTTTCATCCCCTCAGCTACCTTGTCGGCAGTGGCACGGTCAAGAGGAGCACCATTGTCCATACAGTTAACTATCGCCTTAAAAGCCTGTGCATCAAGATATTTGCACATCTTTTCACGATTGAAGGTCAACTCTCCGAAATAATCGGAAGGTCTCTTGTTGGAATAATCTGCCAGGTCTTCAGCCTTTTTCTTGAAGGCCTCCTGTACAACGTCAAATCTAAATTTGCTCATAGTGAATATTAATTTAAAGGAATAACGTTCTCACATATTTGCTCAATCGAACGGGCAAAGGTAAAAGAAATATTGCTATAATTCCAATGTTTTTAGATATCTTCGCGACATTATGCAACAGAAGATTATCATTCTTGATTTCGGCTCACAGACCACACAGCTGATTGGCCGAAGAGTCAGGGAGCTCGACACGTTCTGCGAGATTCTCCCCTACAATAAATTTCCGGAAAACGATCCGTCGGTTATCGGCGTGATACTCAGCGGGTCACCGTTCAGTGTCTATGATCCCACCGCTTTTAAGATAGATTTATCGAAGATTATAGGAAAGTACCCCGTACTCGGTATCTGCTATGGTGCTCAATATATCAGCCACACCAATGGCGGCAAGGTTGAGCCTGCGGGAAGCCGCGAATACGGCCGTGCAAATCTCAAGACTTTCGACCGCGAATGCCCTCTCTTCAAAGGGTTTGACGAAAATTCGCAGGTGTGGATGAGCCACGGTGACACAATCACTGCCATCCCCGAAGGGTACAGCGTTGCAGCCTCTACCGACAGTGTGAAATATGCCGCCTTCCAATGCGACAATGCTCCGGTTTGGGGAGTGCAGTTCCATCCCGAGGTTTTCCACAGCGTGCAAGGGACGCTCCTTCTCAAGAATTTTGTGGTGGATATCTGCGGCGGGCGCCAGGAGTGGAGTGCGGCATCGTTTGTGGATCAGACAGTTGCCGAGCTGAAGGCTCAGATTGGAAACGACAGGGTGATTCTCGGCCTGAGCGGCGGAGTGGATTCTTCCGTGGCAGCTGTGCTTCTCAACAAAGCCATAGGTAAAAACCTCACCTGCATATTCGTGGATCACGGATTGCTCCGCAAGGATGAGTTCAAAAATGTGATAAACGACTACAAATGCCTCGGTCTCAATGTTATAGGAGTAGATGCAAGTGCCAAGTTCTTCAGCGAGCTCGCCGGTGTGGAAGAGCCTGAAAGGAAAAGAAAGATTATTGGAGCAGGATTTATCGACGTGTTCGATGCAGAGGCTCAGAAGATAAAGGATGCCAAATGGCTTGCACAGGGGACGATTTATCCCGACAGAATTGAAAGTCTCAACATCACCGGCAAGGTTATCAAGAGCCACCACAATGTGGGCGGGCTTCCCGAAAAGATGAATCTCAAACTTTGTGAGCCTCTCAAATGGCTTTTCAAGGACGAAGTGCGCCGTGTGGGACGCCAGCTCGGAATGCCTGAGCATCTTATCACCAGACATCCGTTCCCCGGTCCGGGCCTTGCAGTTAGAATCCTCGGGGACATCACTCCCGAGAAAGTGCGCGTGCTCCAGGATGCCGATGACATCTTTATCCGCGGTCTCCGTGAGTGGAAAGTGAAACTCCAGGGAGAAGAGGCACGCAAGGTGCTTGCAGCAGGAGTTCCCGCAGATATGCACGATGGAGAGATTGAAGTTTCGCTCTACGACCAGATTTGGCAGGCGGGGGTAATCCTCCTTCCGGTGAAAAGCGTGGGGGTAATGGGAGACGAACGCACTTACGAACAGGCAGTTGCTCTGCGCGCCGTCACCAGCAC
>JABUTQ010000351.1 GCA_021443605.1 Bacteroidales bacterium
GAGGTTGAGGAGAAAATCGGAGATAACGTAAACAAAACATCCGGAGCGATTTTCATATTGCTGATGATTGGCGCGCTGACATCTACCTGGATGCTTTCCGGCGTGGTTCCGACTATGATTTACTGGGGATTGAAGATTATCAGTCCAAAATGGTTTCTTCTGATAACCTTCCTGTTGTGTGCCATCATCTCTCTTCTTGCCGGAAGTTCCTGGACCACAGTTGGAACCATCGGTGTGGCGATGCTCAGCGCGGGGAGGATGATAGGACTTCCGCCGGAGTGGCTGGCGGGTGCAATCATCTCGGGAGCATATCTCGGAGACAAGGTCTCTCCCCTGTCGGACACCACAAATCTTTCGTCTTCTATTGCAGGTGTGGATTTGTACAAACATATCCGTTATATGGTCATCACCACAATCCCGGCACTCGTCATCTGCCTGATACTCTACGGAGTGGCCGGTTTTATGATTCCGGTGTCGGAGAATGTCGATATAGAGAATCAGATGGGGGCCATTTGCAACACCTTTAATATATCGGGATGGCTGTTCCTGATTCCTTGTGCCACCATTGCAATGATTGTGATGAAGGTCTCCCCTTTCCTCACCCTCTTTCTATCAGCCCTTATCGGTGGAATAGCCGCATTTTTCGTTCAGCCCGACATTATTGCGGGAATCACCTCTTTGGATGGCTTCAAAGGATTGCTTTATTCTGTCCTGAAAATGATGTCTTCGCCTGTGGACATCAACACCGGAGACGCATTGATGAGTTCACTCACATCTACCGGCGGTATGGCGGGAATGATAAACACAGTCTGGATAATCCTTTGTGTGACAGCGTTTGGCGGAGCGTTGCAGGCTGCCGGAATGATTGACGCAATCACCCATAGCGTGCTCAGATTCATGAAGAACACCGTTTCGGTGGTGGGCACAACGGTATTTACCTGCATCTTCTGCAATATTATCCTTGCAGATCAGTTTATGTCGATAGTGCTCCCCGGAAGGTTGTTTGCTGACGTTTATCGCAAGAAAGGGCTTGCTCCCGAACTGCTGAGCCGTACTTTGGAAGATTCGGCCACCGTCAGTTCTGTGCTTGTCCCGTGGAACACTTGCGCGGTGGTTCAGGCCGGAGTACTCGGAATAGCAACTTTGGAATATCTCCCCTACGCCTTCTTCTGTTTCGTAACACCGATTATTGCCATATTGATAGCCGCTTTCAACTTCAAGATTCACCGTATTCCCGTCATTGCCGAGAATAATCCCGAAACGGACATAATATCGGATACGATAGACTAATACACAACCTTAAACATAATGAAAAAACTTCTCCTTCTAATTTCTCTGATTGCAGTAACTTCCTGCATATCAGATAAAGATATCAAAAGCGCGATGGGACTTGCCCAGCGTGTGATTCCCGAAGCGTCTTCCGGTATCAAGTTCCAGAAACTGGAAAACTGTAAAAAGGACGTTTTCAGGATAGAAACCATCGGTGAAAAGGTGGTAATCAGCGGAAACAACGCAAACTCAATGGCCGTGGGGCTGAACCACTATCTCAAGTATTTCTGCAACGTGGAGGTTGGATGGTTCAAGCACGATAGTTTCACCCTCCCCGCAAAACTTCCGGCAGTTGACAAACCGGTAACTGCAGAAGCACGGGTAGAGAATCGTTTCTTCTTGAATTACTGCACTTTCGGATATACGATGCCGTGGTGGAGCTGGGAAGAATGGGAGCATTTTATCGATTGGATGGCGCTCAACGGAGTGAATTTGCCATTGGCAATCACAGGGCAGGAATCCATCTGGTATCAGGTTTGGACGGATCTCGGGCTCAGCGACGCGAAGGTGCGCAACTACTTCACCGGCCCGGCACATCTCCCTTGGCACAGGATGCTGAACATCGACTACTGGCAGGGGCCTCTGCCAAAATCTTGGCTCGAAGGGCAGCAGGCTCTCCAGCAGAAAATCGTGGCGCGTGAAAGAGAATTCAATATGAGACCGGTACTTCCCGCATTCGCAGGACACGTTCCGCAAGAGCTTAAGGAGGTGTTTCCGGAGGCAAAAATCACGAAACTCGGGGCGTGGGCAGGTTACACTGACGAATATGCCTGCAGCTTCCTCGACCCGATGGATCCCCTATTCCCTCAAATTCAGAAGAAATTCATCGAGAAAGAGACTGAGCTCTACGGCAGCGACCACATTTACGGAATCGATCTTTTCAACGAGCTTACCCCTCCGAGTTGGGAGCCGGAATACCTTGGCCGAGTGAGCCGTCAGGTGTATGAATCGCTTGAGTCGGCAGACAAGGATGCCGTATGGCTCCAGATGACGTGGCTCTTCTGGAATGAGCGCAAGGATTGGACAAACGACCGTGTAGAGCCTTATATAACTTCTTATCCTTCAGATAAATCGCTTCTTCTGGACTATTATTGCGAGCGTCAGGAAGTTTGGCAGAGAACAGAAAAATATTTCGGAGTGCCTTATATCTGGTGCTATCTGGGCAACTTTGGCGGCAACACTATGCTCGTGGGTAACATCAATGACATAAACACGAAAATCGAGAACACTTTCGTGAACGGAGGAGACAATTTCAAAGGTATCGGTTCCACATTGGAAGGATTTGACTGCAACCCATTCGTATATCAGTACGTATTTGAAAAAGTTTGGGACCTGCCTCTCCACCACGACATCGAGGCGTGGACAAAGAAACTCGCCGACCAACGTATCGGCCAATATGACGAAAACGGCCGCGAAGCATGGAAACTACTGATAGACAGCATCTACACCGCCCCTTCCACCCCGGGACAAAGCCCGCTTGTAAGCATCCGTCCGACCTTCGGCAAATATCGGACCTATTATGCCAATCCCCGTATTGCATACGACAACAAGAATCTTCTCGAAATCGTAAGGCTTCTGCTTGAGGCAGACGGAAAGAACAGCGCTTATCTCTTTGATATTACAAATATTACAAGGCAGTTGCTGAGCAATCATTTCCTTGAAGTGTTCCGCGATTACGAAGACGCTTACCATGCAAGGGACAGAAAGGCAATGAACGAGAAGGCAGACCGTATGAGAAGTCTAATCAACGACATAGACCGACTTGTCGGGACGCAGAGCTATTTTCTTGTGGGTAAATGGATTGCAGACGCCCGCAACTGGGGCAGGGATGAAGAGGAGAAAGAGTATTTCGAGAAGAACGCCCGCAATATCATCACTACCTGGAGCGCAAAGGACATGCTTCTGAACGACTATGCGAGCAGGACCTGGAACGGGCTCACGATGACCTTCTACGGCGAACGATGGAACCGTTTCTTCACCGCCGTGGACAAGGCGCTTGACGATGGCAAATCTTTTGATGAAGAGCACTATCAGGCTTACAAGAAGGAGATTACGGACTTCGAAGGAGATTGGTGGGAAAAATGCCTTTATGAATTCCCTACCGAGCCGCAAGGAGATTCAAAGGAAATCGCAACTGAACTTATCGTTAAATATTTCGGAGAATAACCAAGATGAAAAAAATACTTGCAACGTTCATATTGTTTGTTTCAGCATTTGGATTTTCACTTTCAGCACAAAAAGGGAGTGCAGTGATTCGCGAAACCTTCAAGCCGGTATCAGACTCGATTCAGGCATATCTCTCTCCAAAAGCTGAAATCAATGGCGCCATTCTGGTCACGAGAGTCAAGACAAGAAACAACCATATCGACCTGATTTTCAACCAACAGCTGAACAATTACCCAATCAGGGAAGATGATGTGAAGGCAATTTATTCCATCGCCAGGGAACTTATGCCGGCGAAATATTCGCAATACAAGAACAATTTCGGAATCTATTGCGTCGATATTCCTCTTGAAGAGCTCAGCAGCAAGGCTTTGTCCGGAATACCGCCCACAGACGAGATAAAATCGAACAGGTTCGCTCCCGTTATAGACGGACAGCTCGTGAATAACACATCGAAGCCATATAGCCCCGATAAAGGTTTGATAGGCAGACATATAGCTGTGTGGCAAAGCCATGGTTTCTACTATGAGCAATCTTTGAAGAGATGGGAATGGCAGCGGGCAAGGATTTTTGAAACGGTGGAAGATTTATATACCCAGTCTTATGTTTTGCCGTTTCTTGTACCGATGCTCGAAAATGCCGGAGCCACGGTGCTGCTTCCACGCGAAAGGGACATCCAAATATCAGAAATAGTTGTTGACAACGATGCCGCAGCGAATAGCGGCCGATACGTTGAGACCAATGGCAAATACAAATGGGGTAAGTGTGATTCCGTGGGCTTTTCGAATCCAAAGAGTTTTTATGAGTATGGCGAAAACCCTTTCCGTATGGGAACTGTGAGGGAGGTGAAATGCGTTGAGGGCAAAGAAGATGCGAGCTTTGCAAAATGGCTTCCCGCAATTTCCCAAGATGGCGAATATGCCGTTTACGTCTCTTACAGCTCACTAAAAAATAGTTGTCCCAAAGCCCGATACGAAGTGCATCACACAGGTGGCACTACCACTTTTGAAGTGAATCAGAAAATGGGAGGAGGCACTTGGATTTACCTCGGAACTTTCGGTTTCAAGAGCGGAGACGA
>JABUTQ010000099.1 GCA_021443605.1 Bacteroidales bacterium
GCGCTCCCTTCGAGTTCAAAGTATTCCGCCGCAATGAATCCTCCGGCACCATGAAGTAGCAAGAAGGCGTTTTCACCACCATTGAATTTGATTGCGGTGAAATTGTCATCAAACAGGAGTTCCCTCTCCCTTTTGGAAACGGGGCCGTCATTGGTAAAAATCTCCAAAAAATATGGATTATTGTCAGAAATTATTCCATCCGTGACAAGATTGGCAGTAAGATTGTAGTCATAGCTTGACGAATGATATGCCGCCTTGCGCAAAGCAATGTTTCCATACGATTTATCGACAAACGAAACAGGGCCCGTGTACTCCTCTGCATTGCCCGGATACACCCCAATGCCTCTTGTTTGATTGACACTCTCGGAATGACTGCAAGATAGGAGCAAAGCAAACGCAATGGCATAGATAAACTCGTGATATTTCATTATTTTTAAGTATTTTTGTCAAAAGTAAGAATTTTTGAGGCTATATGAAAGTTGCACTTTTTATTGATACATACTATCCTATGCTCGATGGGGTTTACAAGGTTGTGGATAATTATGCTCGCCGCCTTACACGCAAATGCGAAGAAGTTACTGTGTTCTGTCCCCATTACAGCGGATGGTCTGACGAAGACGACAAAAAGATGTTTCCTTACGAAATAATAAGATGCAGCTCAATCCCCGTCCCCAATGTTGATTATAATGTCCCTATTCCAATCCTGGACATTCCTTATATTGCAGAACTTATCAACCGAAAATTCGACATTGTCCATATCCATTCCCCGTTTTCAGTGGGTATGAGTGGCGTGAGATATGCCAAATTCAAGAAAATCCCCTTGATTGCCACACTCCATTCTCAGTACAGACAAAATTTCGAAAAAGCGCTGTCACTCAAGCCGATGGTCGATTTTGCAATGTTCGGAACAATGAACGCCTTCAACCAATGTGACGAATGTTGGGCCGTGAACGAAGAGATTCGCAAACTGTTTGTGGAAGAATACGGGCTCAAGTCACCGGCGAGGGTTCAGCTCAATGCCACAGACCACAAGCCGGTAGCGGATTCTGCCGCAGCTGCAGCATCAGTCAATGAAAAATATGGGCTCAAGGCCGATGAAAAGGTGTTTCTGTTCATTGGGCGCATCAATTTCATCAAGAATATCGATTTCATAATCCGAGCCCTGTCAATCTTGAAGCAGAAAGGGGAGTCCTTTAAGATGCTATTCGTAGGTAAAGGACAGGACGAAGAGAAGCTCGCAAATCTCGTCAACAAAACTGGGCTTCAAGACGACGTTGTATTATGCGGTCAAGTATCAGAGATTCAAGAACTTGAAAAAATTTATTCCCGCGCGAACCTGTTCCTATTCCCTTCGCTTTACGATGCCAATTCGCTTGTCCAGATAGAGGCGGCGTGCCAGAAGACTCCCACCGTTTTTCTTGAAGGAGCACGCACAGCCGGCACGGTCACAGACGACATCAACGGCTTTATCGTATCCCCTGCCACCGAAGATGCCTTTGCAGAGCGAATCATTCGCATCCTCCACGAGCCGGGCTATTACGAAAAAGTCTCCGAAGGGTGCTTCAGAGACTTGTATCGCAATTGGGATGATGCGGTAAACGAAGTTTATGACGATTACGTTGACATCATTCAAAAATATAAGGACAAATAATTTCTATTGTTCAAAGAGCCAATGCATCGGCGAGCCGGGCTCGTGATGTTTCAAAAGTTTTTCCCAAGAGAAATGGGTCAACCATTTTACCTTATCCACGGCAATGCCGTCGGCTATCATCTCCTCATCTGACCAAAGGGTGATTTTGTTGTTGGTATCACCCATCCTTTCCATCACTTCGAAATAGGCCTTGCTGGTATTCACGCTTACAGTCAAGTCGTTGATTGCGTGAACGAAATAGAGGGGAACATCCAAAAACGCCTGAGTATTGAGAGGTTTGCGCACCATATCCTGTTTGGCTTCGCTCCAGGTCCATACTGTGCCTCGGAACGACTGCTCGAGTTTGTTGCAGATTGTGGCGTAATCATCCACGGTGTTCTTGGTGATGAGAACGATGGGGTCCATCGGACAGCAGGGGATGGCAGCCTTTACGAGTTCCGGGAACTGCATCACGAAGCGCATGGTCGCTCCACCACCGGATGATGCGCCTGTGACATAGACGCGGGATTCATCCACATCCCCTCTCTCGATGAGACGGCGGATGATTTCTGCCTGCAACGCATTGTTTCGGTCGATGAGTTTCATCTTCTCCTCGTCCTGTGATGCCATATACGAGTAATTTTCGTTTGCCACCTGTATCATAAGCACAACGCACTCGAAACCCTCTTCCGGCCACGCCACAACACCACGGTTTGCAAGAAGAGTGCGGCGGATGGGAACGTTATACTCGCCACCACCGTGGTTCCAGATTACCAGTGGGAGATTTTTCTTTATGTTCCCATTCTCATCCTTGGGCTGATAAAGAGCATACTGACGGGTGATGCCGGCATAGGTTATTGAATCTATCTGACAGAGATCCACATACTTGGGATTTACTTTTTCCTGCGCGGAAATCGATGCTGCCGAAAGTGTCAGAATTGTGGCGGCAACGATTGCGTTAAAAAATGTCTTCATAATTTGGTTTTGATATAATGATTGGTTATTTGACAAGGGTAAATTTTGCCATACGGTCTGTAGTGCAATTCTCTCCTATATAGAGTTCGAATTTGCCGGGCTCACACACGTATTTCAAATCGTTATTCCAGTATTTAAGTTGCTCGGATGTAATATCGAAAGATACCGTAACCTCTTCTCCTGCAGCGACTTTAACCTTCTTGAATCCTTTAAGCTCCCTTACAGGTCTGGTAGATGAGCTGAAAACGTCGCGAATATAGAGCTGCACGATTTCACTTCCGTCATATTTACCTGTATTCTTGACTGTTACAGAAGCAGTGATTGTCCCGTCTTCTTTCATCTCATCTTTGGAAAGTTTGATGTCGCCATATTCGAAAGTGGTATAACTCAGTCCGTATCCGAATGGATAGAGCGGAGCGTTAATCTCATCCATATAGCAGCTGACAAACTTCTTGTAAGGGGCGTAATCGCCGTGCGGGCGGCCGGTATTCTTGTGATTGTAATGATACGGCAACTGCCCTACGCTTCGAGGAAACGAAGTGGTGAGCTTTGCAGAGGGATTCACTTTTCCAAAGAGGATATCGGCCACGGCATTTCCCCCTTCGCTGCCACCCGACCAGGCGTTGAGTATTGCCGACATATTTTCGTTCTCCCAAACGAGAGTGAGCGGACGACCTGTCACGAGCACCATCACAATCGGCTTACCTGTGGATTTCAATGCATATAGGAGCTCTTTCTGTGCATCCGGAATGGATATGTCAGACCTTGATGCCCCTTCACCATTCAAAGTGGAGGTCTCTCCCACGCAAGCTATTACCACATCTGCATTTCTTGCCGCTGCAACCGCCTGAGCAATAAGGGTTTTATTGGAAACAGAATGTATCGGAGGACATTTGAATCCTGGAACAAACGAGAGCATCAAGCCATATCTTGCCGATTTTTCAATATCGGGGTCGAGGAAAAGGTTGCTCCCCTGCACGGCTGCAGTGATATTTGCTCCGGCATTTTTCAACCCCTTGAGAATTGTCACCGTTTCAGATTCGTGACTTGTCATAGCCCAGGTGCCAATCATCGCAGAGGCATCGTCGGCAAGAGGCCCCACAACTGCGATTCGGGTGTCCGCTTTCAACGGAAGCGTGCCGTCATTTTTCAGAAGCACCACAGACTCTTCTGCCGCCTTTCTTGCAAATGCGAGGTTCTCCTTTGTAAACACCTCTTTTTCAGCCCTTTCCGGATTGAGATACTTATAAGGATCTTCAAATAGACCGAGTTTGTATTTGGCTTCAAGTATTCTTCGGCAGGCGCGATCTATATCCTTTTCTGAAATCCGTCCCTCTTCCAACGATTTCTTGAAAGTCCCGATAAAACCGTCGCTGTTCATATCCATATCGAGCCCGGCTTGGAGGGATCTGGCTGAAACTTCCTGCAAATCTCCTATTCCATGGGCAATCTCCTCCTGTACTGCCGTGGCATCTGAAACGATGAAGCCGTCAAAGCCCCACATCCCGCGAAGGACATCGTTCATAAGGAAGCTGTTCATCGTGGCGGGAATCCCTTCAAATTCGTTGAAAGAGCTCATATAGCTTGCCGCACCTGCCTGAGCTGCAGCCTCATACGGATGAAGATATTCGTTGAATGCAGTATAGCGATCTATGTTCACCGTGTTGTAGTCGCGACCGGCCTCAGCAGCGCCGTAAAGGGCATAATGTTTCACGCAGGCAAGAACTTCGTCATTGTCGAAAGTGTCATCAGAGCCTTGATACCCCTGTACCATCGCCTTTGCAATCTCTCCGCCGAGATACGGGTCTTCACCGCTCCCCTCAACAATCCTCCCCCATCTCGGATCGTGGGCGATATCCACCATCGGGCTGAACACCCAATTTATGCCGCAAGCAGTTGCCTCTTTTGCGGCAGCGCGGGCAGTAGCTTGTATCAATTCCATATTCCACGAAGTGGATAAGG
>JABUTQ010000312.1 GCA_021443605.1 Bacteroidales bacterium
CGCAACGAAAACGGTGGTATGAACAACGATTTTTGGGTTCAGGATACCACGGTTGAGTACAAATCGATTGAAGTGAATCTCGCAAACGCCTCTTCATCGATGAAGCGCCGCACCGTTTTTGTCACCCACACCCTTGCCGTTCCGATGAATTTCTTCAGGAAGGATGCCGATTCGCTCTCGGTGGGAGAGGGAACGGTTGCATACATAGGACACAGTTTCGAATATTCGTCGTTCCGCAGGAGTTACCAGGATGCCATTACCAAAGACATCGAAAGGGAGTTCTATTTCGGTCAGTTCAATATCAACGATGCGCAAAGCCGAGACTCGGTGGCGGTACGACGGATTGATAACCGTCTGTATATCAAGCTTCAACCATACGCTCCTGATGCCATTCTCTCCAAGATAAAGGCGGGAGTCGGATACAATTACAGAATGATATACAATTTCACTCCGGAATATTTCATCACCGGAAACAAGGATAAGTATGACCATAATGCGTATGTCTATGGCGGAGTCTCTGGAATGTTTCGCAAATATCTGGAGTGGAACGCATTCGGCCGCTTCGACTTTTCGGGATACAACATAGGTGATTTTCAGATTGCCGGCGACATAAGGCTCTCGGCATATCCCATCGAAGAGGGGATCCATTTCAAAGGGCACGTCGAGACCTCTCTGAAAAAGCCCGATTGGTTCCAGCAAGACCTCTTCTTCAATCACCATCAATGGAACAACAATTTCGGAAAGGTGTCTGAAACAAGGTTGCAGGCAACTGTCGATATTCCGAAATGGAAACTGAAGGCCTTTGCCAACTACGCTTTCGTAAATAATATGGTTTATTACGATTCCCTCAGCGTAGTGCGTCAGAATCCGGGACAGGTACACGTCTTGTCGGCAGGCCTGGAGGCAAACATCAAGGTTTGGGCTCTCCATTTCGACAACAGGCTCTTGTTCCAACAGTCATCTGACAACAATGTCTTGCCGCTCCCCACTTTTGCGGCAAATCTGAAGTACTATATCCAGTTCCCGGTAGTCAAGAATGTGATGGAGTTGCAATTAGGTGCAAATGGCATTTTTTACACTCGATACCACGTTCCTGCCTATTCTCCCGACTTGAACGTCTTCTACAACCAGAAGTCGAAGGAGCTCGGGAGTGTTCCCTACATTGATATTTTCGTGAACGTGCAGTGGAAGCAGGCTTGTATCTATGTTAAATTGACAAATATAGCAAAAGGCTGGCCTTCAAACGATTATTTCTCTGCGCTCCATTATGTCAGACCTTCTCGAACCTTAAAAATAGGCATATACTGGCCGTTCTATGTTTATTAGGACCATTATAAGCTCTTTCTGCCTCCTTCTGATGGAGTTTTTGTTTTATGCTTACCCCGACATTCATCCGGAGACGATGGAGGGGGTCAAGTGGAAAGACTACAAGTGTTCCATCAGCATAGAGGGGAGTATGTATTCCTCCCGCGGAAATCCGGTGGGGTTTTCTTACGAGATGTTGAACGCTCTTGCCGATGCGGCTTCGTGTAATGTGGATGTTTTAGAACCTGTAGCTTCGCCCGCGTGCATAGACAGCCTTGTCGATGGAAGCCGAGATATTGTGGTGATGTACGAAAAAGATGCAGAAGAGGTTGATTCTCACAAAAATATGATATTCCGTTCAATACCCTTGAAAAACGATATCGTTTTTGTGGTGTCTGCCGACAACGCGAAGTTGATCAATGCCATAAATTTATGGCTGAACACCTATGTTCACGGGAGACAATACAAGTTGGCAACCAACCGCTATTTTAGGAACTATAAGATAGATATGATTACAAATGCCTCAGGCACAGTGTCTTCTATCTCTCCATACGACGATATTATCCGTAAATACTGCAAATTTGTAGGGCTTGACTGGAAACTGATGACAGCATTGATATATCAGGAATCGCGTTTTTACACAGGCGCACAACTGGGAAATACCAAAGGATTGGTACAGATGAAGGAATCGACTGCCCGAAAATACGGAGTCGAAGATCTTTACGACCCGGAGCTGAGCATCAAGGCGGGGACTTTGCATTTAAAATATCTTTTTGATATGTATATCAACGAACCCGGAGTTGATACTCTCAATGCAATGAAATTTGCCTTGGCATCTTATAATGCAGGTGAATACAGGATTCAGGAGTGCATCGCCCACGCGGCTGAGGAGGGGGTTGATTTTACAGTATGGGACTCTGTTGCAACCACTTTCGGCACTATGCCGAATTTCAAGGGGACTCAGACAATCAAATATGTCGATAACGTGATGGCCATTTGGGAACAATACAAAAACGTCGAAGTGAAATGATAACGTCCGTCATTCTGAAGCGAAGCGAAGAATCTCTTTTGAGAGTACAAAAACATTGAAGTGAAATGAGTGTTGCAAGGTTCATATCCTCCAAAATCAAGACCGGAAATACCATCGGCCTTATCAGTGTTGCCGTCAGTATCTTCATCATATTGGTCGCCATTGCTGTGCTGAAAGGCTTCAAGACTGAGATTCGGGAGAAAGCTTCCGGATTTATGGGTGAGGCGGCACTTGTGGCCCCAGGACAAACACCTGTAAATGAGCATTATCCTATATCTTCAAAGCTTTCTTACAGAGACAAGTTGCTTGATATGCACTGTGTGGAGAGTCTAAGCGACGTGGCCTATGCTACCGGTATTCTCAAAACCGAAGAGAGTTTGAGCGGGGCCACTTTCAAGGGGGTGGATTCTCTCTACAACTTCAAATTCTTTGAGTCGTGTCTTGTGGATGGGGCTTTGCCGGAATATGGCTCGAAATTGTCATTTGAAATTTTGGTGTCTCGCAGACTTGCAGACCGTATGGGGTATCAGGTGGGCTCTCCTGTATCGGCCTATTTCGTGGGAGAGGATGTCCGTGTTCGCAAATTCAATGTGTGCGGAATCTATGACGCCCAGTTGGAAGAGATAGACAATATGTTGATAGTGACTGATATAGCGCAGGTGCGGAGAATCAACGGATGGGATTCAGGCAAGGTATCGGCCGTTGAGGTGAATCTCATTTCGGGGGCCGATATGGATAAAGCCGAAAGGGAGATTTCCGAATTGATTTACAACCAATCGGACGAAACCGACGATTCAGTCTTTGTAACTACGGCAAAACGCCAGTTCCCAAACCTTTTCGACTGGCTGGCTCTGTTGGACTATAATGTGCTGATAGTGATTATCCTTATGATAATCGTGGCAGGATTCAATATGATGTCCGCCCTGCTGATAATCCTCTTTGAGAAGACCTCAATGATTGGTCTTCTCAAGTCGTTGGGAATGAGCAATAAAGGTGTTGCAAAAGTATTCCGGAGGGTAGGGTTGAACATTGTGCTGAAAGGGCTGGCCGTCGGCAATGCCGCTGCTATTGCAGTTTGTCTGTTGCAGAAATATTTCAAGATTATAACTCTCGATCCTGCCAACTATTTTGTGAAATATGTCCCGATAGGGCTGGATGTCGCTTCTGTGATATTGGCAGACCTACTTTCCGTCATAGCCATAATGGGAATCCTCCGGCTTACGACATTTTTCATCTCCCGCGTGAGCCCCGACAAAACAATGAGTGTAGAATAAATATTTGAGAATATGATAGATATAGAAACCATTCCGAACAAGTATCCGGTTATTACCCTTTGTGGCAGCACTCGCTTCAAGGATGAATTTTATCGTGTCCAGAAAGAACTCACCCTCAAGGGATGGATTGTCATCTCTGTAGGGTTGTTTGGCCATAGTGGTGATACTGAGGTGCTTAACGATGGAGTGAAGGAGATGCTCGACGATATGCACAAGCGCAAGATTGATTTGGCGCAAGCGATATATGTAATCAATGTTGGCGGATATGTTGGCAGCAGTACCCGAAGCGAGATAGCGTACGCCCGTGCCCACGGAAAGAAAGTTTTCTTCCTCGAACGGAGCGATGAGATGTGGGAAGAAGTAATCGGCCGTGTTCGCGGCATAGTTTCCGCAGATTCGTCACTCGTGGCAGATATGGCAAATGTTTCAGCTATCCTTCACGATGCTTTCGGATGGTGGTGGACCGGCTTCTATACAGTCGATAAAACTCGCAATGAATTGATTCTCGGGCCATTCCAAGGCCCGGTGGCTTGTACTAATATAGGCTTTGGCAAGGGGGTGTGCGGCACTTGCTGGGCCAGGAGGGAGTCTGTGATAGTGCCCGATGTGGAGAAATTCCCGGGACATATCGCCTGCAGCAGCCTCTCCAAAAGCGAAATAGTGGTGCCGATTCTCTCTGCTTCAAACGATTGCCTCGGTGTTATAGACATCGACAGCACCAACCTCAACGAATTTTCAGACCGCGACAGGCAATATCTCGAGCAGATAGCTGCAATCGTCGCCGTCTTGAAATATTGATATTATTCGTTGAAGAACATTACCACGTTTTAATTAATATCCTGATATGAAGAGAATTACAATATTTATCGCTTTGGCTCTCCTTGCCATCTCGTGCGGCAGGGAGAATGGAAAGGCAATCTTGATTGGAAACAT
>JABUTQ010000249.1 GCA_021443605.1 Bacteroidales bacterium
TTATGTAGAATATGATTTGTGTACTCAACACGAAATTTGTCAAGACAAGTCCTCGATCCAGGCGATAACTATTTGAAACACAATAGTTATTAACGGATAAATCGAGAGGATTATGATTGAAATATTCTACAAACGCAATAATCAGATAGAAACTGCCGAAAGTATTGACATTCTCAAAGAGATTCCAAAAGAGGATGCTCTTTGGTTGGATTTGTTTTCCCCGACAGGAAAGGAAAAGAGGGCAGTCGAGCACTTTTTGAACACCACACTCCAATCCCGCGCACAGGCAGAAGAGATTGAAAGTTCATCTCGCTACAACGAGACAGATACTGCTATCTTTATGAATACCAACTTCTTGATGCCAGGGCCGGAGAATTATTCAATGGAGTCGGTTTCTTTTATCATCTGCAACAATATCCTTGTTTCAGTCCGACAGGTGGCTTTGAGGAGCTTTACCGACATCCAACGCCGAGTACAAGCTATAAACCGTTCATATCCAACCGGTTTCCATATCCTTGTGGGGATTCTCGAAAACCGTGTCGATTTGGACGCCGATATGATTGAGCTTATGAGCAAAGAGGTGGCACAATACAGCAAGAGAGTAAGCTTGGGTGAAGACGTGGGGGAGGAGTTTCTCTTGGATATCAACTTGTTGCAGGAAAACACAATGATGGTACGCGAGAACGTGATAGACAAGCAGAGGATGATTTCCAGTATTCTCAAGAGCGAGAAAACCCCTGATGAAATCAATTCAAAGCTGAATATCCTTCTGAAGGACATCGCATCACTCATCAACCATACGAATTTTAGTTTCGAACGTCTTGAATATCTGCAAAATACTGTTTTGGGTCTCATCAATCTGGAGCAGAACAAGATTATGCGTGTCTTTACGCTCGTATCGCTGCTGCTGATGCCTCCTACGCTGATAGCCAGCTTGTACGGAATGAACGTGCAGCTTCCCCTTATCGGCGGCAATTGGGACATTGTGATCATAGCTTGTTTTATGCTTGTGTCTGTCCTGTTTGCAATTTACATTTTCCGCCGCCGCAGGATGCTTTAACCTGAATTATAATTTCCAATTTTGTCAAAAAGTCCTACCTTTGTAAGACTATGAAGACCATTTTCGACAAAGTGACGGACCGCAGAGGGAGTTCTGCAATCAAAACAGACTGGTTAAAAGAGTATTACGGCAGGGAAGACCTCATTCCGCTTTGGATTGCGGATATGGATTTCCAGACTCCGGATTTCATCGTGTCAGCTCTCAAGAAAAGGATGGAACATCCCATTTTCGGATATTTCCGTCCCGATGAGAGTTATTGGCACTCTATCATAGCTTGGGAAAAGAGGATTCACAATTGGGACGTAAAAAGGGAAGAACTCTCCTTTATGCCGGGGATAGTGCGCGGTATCGCATACGCAATACAGTGCTTCACCAATCCGGGAGATGGTATCGTAGTGCAACCTCCTGTGTATATGCCGTTTATCCATCTTCCGGAGCAAAATGGCCGTAAACTTCTTTACAATCCCTTGAAATATATATGCGGTCAATACGAAATGGATTTCAACCAACTCGCCGACCTCTGTGAAAGGGAAAAACCTAAAATGCTGATTCTTTCCAATCCTCACAATCCGGCAGGGCGTGTATGGAGCGTCGAAACACTCAGGAAACTCGCCGATATTTGCAGCAAATACAATGTCATCGTGATATCAGACGAGATTCACGCGGAGATGGCTTTGTTTGGAAATGTCCACGTCCCTTTTGCCGCTGCAAGCGAAACCGCCCAAAAGATTTCAATTACTTTTGCAGCCCCATCGAAGACCTTCAACATTGCCGGCATAATCAGTTCGTTTGTGGTGGTGAAAGATGAAGAGATAAGGAAAAAGTTTTATAACTATTTGGAAGCCAACGAATTCAATGCTCCTATGATGACATCTGTTATTGCAACGCAGGCAGCATATACCGATGCCGGAGACAAATGGAGAATTAAAATGTTGAAATATGTGGAGGAAAACGTCCGTTATGTAACCGATTTTCTTGGTGTCAACGTGCCCCAGATTAGTGTTGTCCGGCCGCAGGCGTCATTCCTCGTCTGGCTGAACTGCAAGATGCTCGGGTTGAGCCACGATGCCCTTATCGACCTTTTTGTCAACAAGGCGCATCTTGCCCTCAACGATGGAGAGGCATTCGGCCCGGGTGGAGAGGGATATATGCGAATGAATGTTGGCTGTCCGAGACAGATATTGGAAACAGCAATGCAGCAACTCAAGGAAGCCGTAGAAAAATTACACGAAAACTAATTGATTATGAAGAAGATAAAACTCGGTTTGCTTCCAAAGGTCTTGATTGCGATAGCTCTTGGTATCCTTTGTTCGCTTTTCTTTCCTGATTGGTTGACAAGGATGTTCATCACTTTCAACGACATCTTTGGAAACTTCCTTGGATTGATAATCCCATTGTTGATCCTCGGTCTCGTTGCTCCCGGAATCACTGAGCTTGGCAAAGGGGCAGGAGCTTTGCTCCTTATTACAGCCGCCATAGCATATCTCTCCACAATTCTTTCCGGATTTTTCTCATATTTTACCTGCAGAGCAGTTCTTCCGTCGATGATAGGGAAGGAAGCATTTGTAAACGTTGATATGACGGCCAAACTCACTTCATATTTCACCATCGAAATGCAACCTCTGATGAGCGTCACCACCGCCCTTATCCTCGCATTCGTCATCGGGCTTGGACTCACGATGGTGCAAGGCACGACTTTCAACAACCTGATGATTGATTTGCGAGATCTTATCAACTTGGTGATTACCAATGTGATAATTCCTCTTCTTCCTCTCTATGTTTTCGGTACATTCCTTCATATGGGGGCAGAGGGAACAGTAGTGACAATCCTTGGCATTTTCATCAAGGTAATACTTGTAATCTTCGTAATGCATATCTTCCTGCTGTTGGCGCAGTTTATCGTCGCCGGTGTCATTTCAGGCAAAAATCCTTTCAAAGCCCTGTGGAACATGCTTCCGGCATACGCCACTGCCCTCGGTACCCAATCCTCTGCTGCGACTATCCCAGTTACTTTGGAACAGGCAAAGAAAAATGGTGTAAGGAACGAAATTGCATTGTTTGTCATTCCGCTCTGCGCCACCATACATCTTTCAGGAAGCATATTGAAAATTGTGGCGTGTGCCTTCGCCATTTCATTCGTGTTGGGAATGCCCATTGACTTGGCCACTTATGCCGGATTTATCTTTATGCTCGGTATCACGATGGTTGCAGCTCCGGGAGTCCCCGGTGGAGCGATTATGGCAGCACTCGGTCTTCTGTCTTCAATGCTTGGATTCGATGCCTCTATGCAGGCGATAATGATAGCACTTTATATAGCAATGGACAGCTTCGGCACCGCCGCTAATGTCACAGGCGATGGCGCTATAGCACTTATAGTAAATACAATTAAAAGCAAAAAAGAATGAAACTTGCTCTATGTCAATTAAATTCAGTCTGGGAGAACGCCAAGGAAAGCCTCTCTTTGTGTGATGCTGCAATAGATGGATTCATCGCTTCCTATGGCACTCCGGACGTTTTCGTTTTCCCTGAATTTTTCAATACAGGATATACAATGGACACCTCATTTTCCGAGAAGGAAGATGGACAAACCGTTGCTTGGATGAAAAAAAAGGCGGCGGCGATAGGGTGCGCCATTGCCGGTTCTGTTCCGATTGAAGAGAATGGAAAGACTTACAACCGCTTTTTCTTCGTTTCCGAAACCGGAATATTGGGGAAATACGACAAACACCACCTGTTCACCTACGCAGGTGAAGACAAAAGTTATACCCCTGGTAATAGTCATACCGTGTTTTATTATCGCGGATGGAACATCTCCCTCGGAGTGTGTTACGATCTCCGTTTCCCCGTCTGGCTCCGAAACAAAGGGTGTGCATACGACTTGATGCTGATGGTGGCAAACTGGCCTGACGTTAGAATCGCTGATTCCCGTATATTGTTGTCTGCAAGGGCTTTGGAGAATTGCGCCTTCTACGCTTTCTGCAACAGATTGGGAGTGGATAAGAGCTGCAACTACAACGGAATGTCTGCCGTGATGAACACAAAGGGAGAACTTATCTCTCAAGAAGTTGAAGCGGGCGGAAGTTCTTTCGTCGTGGCTACCATCGACAAGGAAGCTTTGGAAGATTTCCGTCAAAAATTCCCTGTATGGAAAGACACTGACAAATTTGAAATCTTTACAGACTAATCGACATGAAACGGATTCTCACAATATTGTCACTCATTCTTACATTGGCATCCTGTTCTCGGAAAAATGGGGAATATGAGTTTGCAGTGTGCTCTGTCACAGACGTTCACGGGCGATACCTCTCTCCAAAATATATTGGAGAAGAGAGAAACAAGACATCTCTCTCAAATGTTTCAACCTATATCAAGAAGGTGCGGAGCGAGTGTGAGAATGTCGTGTTCATAGACAATGGAGATGCCCTCCAGGGAGACAATGCGGCATACTATTTCAATTTTGTGGACACAACTTC
>JABUTQ010000185.1 GCA_021443605.1 Bacteroidales bacterium
AGAGACTTCTCGGTTTCCCTGCCGTCAAATGTCACATTCACATCGGGGAATCGTTATACCATGAACGTCAAACTCGGCGGAGACTCTGCCGGAATAGGTGAAATATCCGTCGCAGGATGGACTGAAGGCGAGGTGGGCGGCAATGATAATCTTACAACTGATGATTAACTTTACCCTAATAACTATGAGAACACACAAAAGAATAATCGCGCTGGCGGCTCTGGCGATGAGCCTTGCGGCCTGCTCGGACATCAACCCATCTTCTTCTGGAGATGTGGTCAGAATATCAGCCAACATCAAGCCTTTGGTGCAAACCAAAGTGGCGGATGCCGGCGACAAATTTGAGAGCGGAGATAAGATAAAGGTGACAAACAAAAGCCGCACCACAAACAATGTGGCAGTCTATACTGCGGCAGTTTCAGGCGAGACCACAACGTGGTCAACCTCTGATGTTCTGCTTTGGTCCGGTTCCGGAGACAACACCTTTCAAGCGGTCCATCCCGCCACGGCCAGCTATGAATCGTTCACAATTCCAGACAATCAAGTCACCGGACTGGATGAGGCCGACTGGTTGACTGCGGAATTTACAGGCGCCAAGGCTGCGGACGCCTCAAGCGAGGTCTCACTTGACTTCACGCACCGACTGGCCAAAATCACGGTGAACATAGCCAAGTGGACCAGCGAGATAAGCGAGGATCTGAGGAGTCTGAGCAGCGCCCAAATCAGGACGCTTTCCACAGAGGCCAGCTGGGACGGCGAAGCACTGAAAGGAAATGGTCAGAGCAAGTGGATCAAGGCCTTTCTTGGGGAGGAAAGTGACAGCTTCTCTGCAATCATCGCTCCCGGAACATACGCATCTGGAGCGGATATCCTTAGAGTATCTATTAATCAAGACAGACAGTCGTTCTCCGTCAAACTAAAGGAAGGGCTCACGCTCAAGGCGGGAGAGCACTATGTCCTCTCCCTGACTGTGGGCAGGGACGTTCTCGGGATAGGCTCCATAAGTATAAATCCATGGTTGGAGCGAACCATAGATGCCACAGCCAATGAAACAGATGAAAACTAATATCATGAATCCTATGAAAACAAGAGCAATTATAATACAGGCATTGCTGGCAACCTGTTTCTCTGCATGCACGCAGGATGACATACGTCTGGACGGGAACGGGAAAGATGAGCCCCTTGTCATATCCTCTGCCCAAATGACCACATTCTCCACGCGTGCGGCTATAATCCAGGAAGGCCGGCTGTTGGGAGGAGAAATCGGCGTGACTGTGGAGGGCAATGGGGCGCGCTACTCCTGCGAGAATGCAAAATGGACCTACTCAAGCGACAATGACTGCTGGACATCAGAAAGTACGGTACTCTACGAGGGACCCTGTAAGCAGAACTTATATGCCTATTGGCCATATAGCGACAACTTTGTTGAGAATCAGGGCATCTATATAACATTACCAGAACGTCAGAGCACAAAGAATCTTTCGGATTACGACTATCTCTGCTCAGATTATTTAGAAGTCGATACCAACCCGATTGATATAGAGATGCATCACGCATTTCCCAAGGTGAGGGTGAACATAACCAAAAACGGAACCTCTCTGACTAACGAGAGCATATCCAATGTAAAGTTGCTGAAAGTGGGGAAAAATGGGTATTGGAATCCTGGGGTAAAAACTTATGCAACAACTTTTTCCAATGTCACCATGGCAGACGTTGGTGATAACAGCTATGAGGCACTGGTCTTCCCATCAGATCTGAAAGAATTTACAGTAGAAGTGACCACATCAAACGGGCGAGTCTTTTCTACATTGGTCAAATTACCTTCCCCAATGAATGCCAACTATAAATTTAACATCAATCTGATAATAGCGGGCAAGAACCTGATTGTGGTGGACAACGTCAGTGTTACGGATTGGGTTGATAATCCTCTTGAGAATGGCACCATAAGTGAGATTGAGTAAATGCGATGACGTATTTGCAGATTTAATTACCTATAATTTTAGAGGCTGTCTAAAATTCCATTTTAAACAGCCTCTAAAATTTATAATGCGAAGCTTCTCAACGAACAATGCCGTGGATCTCCATCACCGTATTCTTCCTATCCTGGGGAGGAGGCCGCAGATGAGGGCTACGCCTGTGAGTGTCAGGAGGATATCGGAGCCTCTGAGCACCACCGGATAGGCATCGACGATGAAATTTCCAGGCATTTTCACGAAGCCGAATTTCATCTGGAGGAGGCAAACGGCAATCCCCACCACAACACCGACTACGATTCCGGAGAGCGATATGAGCCACCCTTCCGTGCGGAAAATCGCCTTTATCATATCGTTGTCGGCACCCATGGCACGGAGAATTTCCATATCATCCTCTTTTTCGATTCGGAGCATCTTGAGGGAGCCGAAGATGTTGCAAGCGATTACAAGCATCACGAAAAGGAGAATCACATAGATTGCAAGTTTCTCATATACAAGCAGTTTGTAGAGGGAATCGTTTTGCTGGTAGCGGTCTTTGACCACAAAATCGTCTCCACAGAGCGAAGCTATCGCTGCCCCTGTCTTCTTGTATGAAATATCACTCGCGGTGCGGATTTCGAGATAGCTCACCTCTTCTTCATACTCCAGCAGTGTTCGTAACGCATCGATTGGGACATAGAGATATTTTTTGTCGAAATTCTGATCGACAGAGAGTATCCCGGCAGGAAAAACCTTGATGCTGCGGAGCGATGCCATCGGGTCGAGCACCGACACTTTTTCCGTCCTTGAAGGGAAATAGAGCTCGAGGGGAGTCACGAATTTCACGCCTATCCCAAGGGAAGCTGCAATCAGTCTCCCCGCAACCGCCTGATTTATAGAACCATATTTAAGTTCAAACTTTCCATCGACCAAATGTCGGGGCAACATTGACATAACCGGATAAAGAGTATCTACCCCGCGCACCACAGCCATAGCCGTATTGTCGTCATACTTCAGGAATACATTCTCTTCCAACACGCCGGTACAAGAGGCCACCTCCGGCAACGAGGCGATTTCCCTTACAAGATTTGAAGAGGGAGAAAACACCTTCCCCTTTGCGGGTATCACCACAAAATCTGCGGCAGTGTCTTCGTACAGGTCTTTTACAAGGGAATCGAAGCCATTATAAACTGAGAGTATTATCACAAGAGCAGCGCACCCGATTGCTATTCCCGCAGCGGAAATTATCGAAATCACATTTATCACATTGTGTGACTTCTTTGCAAACAGATACCGTTTTGCTATGAAGAATACCGGCTTCATACAGAAGCGTTTACTTTTTCAAAAGCTCGTCTATGTGCTCCACGTAATCCAGACTGTCGTCCAAATAGAAGGCCAGCTCCGGCACTATCCTCAGCTGCTTTGCCACGCGACGGCCAAGCTCCCCGCGAAACGATTTGGCATTATCCTCTATAATCTTCATCACCGAGGCCGATTTAGCTGAGGGAAAGATGCTTACATAGACTTTTGCCAAGGCCAGGTCTGGAGTGATTTTCACTCCGCTGACGGTAACAAGAGCTCCCTCGAAGGCAGACATACCGCGCAGGCGGATTATCTCTGCCAAATCTCTCTTTATCTGCTCCGCAACTTTGAGTTGTCTTGTGGTTTCCCCTTCCATGATTTCTATTCGAATTTGAGGATGAAATAGTTCTTCTTCCCTTTTTGTATAAGGATATACTTGTCGTCCAAGAGATTATCGGCAGTCAGAGCCATATTTGCGTCGTTGATTTTGTCTTTATTGACGGCAACGCCACCACCTTGAATCATCTTGCGGCACTCCCCTTTCGACGGGAAGACATTAGTCTCAACTGCAAGAAACTCTATAATGTTGGTGCCGAGTTTGCTCTTGGGAAGAACAAACTGCGGAACCCCGTCAAACACGCTCAGGAAAGTCTGCTCGTCAAGACTCTTCAATGCCTCGGAAGTGGCGTTCCCAAACAACATTCCCGATGCCTCTACCGCCTTGTCGTATTCCTCACGGCCGTGAACCATCACTGTAATCTCCTCTGCAAGACGCTTTTGTAACTTTCTAAGATGCGGCTCTGCCTCATGCTCCGCGGTAAGGGACTCAACCTCTTCCTGAGTGAGCATCGTGAAAATCTTGATATATTTCTTTGCATCCTCGTCGCTAACGTTGAGCCAGAACTGGTAGAAAGAGTAGGGAGAAGTGTATCGCGCATCGAGCCATACGTTTCCCTTCTCGGTCTTGCCGAACTTGCCGCCGTCTGCCTTTGTGATAAGAGGACAAGTCATCGCAAACGCCTCACCGCCAAGCTTTCTGCGGATAAGCTCAGTTCCGGTGGTGATGTTTCCCCACTGGTCACTTCCACCCATCTGCAGGCGGCATCCCTTATTTTCATACAGATAGAGGAAATCATATCCCTGCACGAGCTGATATGAAAACTCGGTAAATGACATTCCCTCACGATCTTCACCCGAAAGACGCTTCTTCACAGAGTCTTTGCTCATCATATAATTGACGGTGATATGCTTTCCGATGTCGCGGATAAAGTTCAG
>JABUTQ010000413.1 GCA_021443605.1 Bacteroidales bacterium
ACAAATTGATTGATTATGAATGATCTAATTGATTTATTGAAAAAGCATCTTGTTTTGCCCTGATGACTCAAGAAGAATGGCTAATAGCTTATCTCTTTTTTTTTAATTTAAGTTGTATAATTGTACAACTTTTTGTAACTTTGCAGTATGGTACGTGAGATAATAGCATATAAGTCATATTATAGTGACTTTATGGCAAAATTGAGTGATGGGGAGCAAATGAAGATACGCCGAGCATTATTGCTTTTTTCTGATACGGAAAAAATACCATCTCACTTCATAAAATATATTGAAGACGATATTTATGAGTTTCGCGTATCGTATTGTAATAATGAATTTCGTATTTTCTTTATATATGATGGGGATAAGTTGGTAATTCTGTTCAATGCTTTTAAGAAAAAAACTCAAAAGACTCCGCAACGCGAGATAGCAAAAGCCAAACGCTTAAAGAAAGAATATTATGAGTACAAAAATGCAGATATACAATGTAAGTGAGGAACTTAATCTTACTTTCGGTAATCCAGGTACTGAAAGCCGCAAAGAGGCTGAAAATCAGGCTTGGGAAGAATATAATGCACAGATTCTTCTTGACGCACGAAAGCAGGCAGGGTTAACTCAATCAGAACTGGCAGATAAAATAGGTGCAGATAAAAGTTACATCTCTCGCGTGGAGAGAGGTCTTACTATTCCCTCCATTTCTATGTTTTATCGGATGGTATCGGCTATGGGATTGAATGTTGAACTACATTAATCCGCTTCCTCTTCGAGGGTTTCGATGAGGAAGCTGACGGGGCGGAAGCCGTCGTTGCAAGAAATCATTGCCGATTTGGGGTTCTTCATCCAGCCGTCATAGAAGTTGCCGCCGCCGTTGGCAAGTTCAATCACAAAGTGGGACATCGACTCCCATGCGCTAAGGCACAATCCTTCAGGACGTTTCGGCCCATTTGCAATGAAAACCTGCCCCTCCTGCAAATCACAGGCGTGCTCAATCGGGTTCTCGTACAACTCCATAAGGTCTTTGTGGCAGACCTTGCGAATCACGGTTATCTTGACTTTCTTCATCTTTATTTGGTACAAAATTAGTAATATTCTTTCAAGATATGTAAATTTGCAAGATTATCACTGATAACTTTAATTTAAACCATTATGGATATATTTGACAGAATTAGACAATCAACGGGTGGTCCCATCGGACAGTATCGTAATAAAGTGGAGGGATATTACTCCTTCCCCAAACTTGAAGGCGAACTTGGCCCTCATATGAAATTTAACGGCAGTGACGTTCTCTGCTGGAGTCTGAACAACTACCTCGGTTTGGCAAATGACCCCGAGATTCGCAAGGCAGACAGCGAAGGGGCAGAGCGCTGGGGGCTCGCTTACCCTATGGGCGCAAGGATGATGACCGGTCACACCAAGTTGCACGAGCGTCTTGAAAAAGAGCTTGCCGAATTTGAGCACAAAGAGGCTGCTTTCCTTTTCAACTTCGGTTATCAGGGCATCGTATCTGCGATTGATTCATTGGTGACACGCCACGATGTAATCGTCTATGACGCAGAGATACACGCCTGCCTTATCGACGGAAAGCGTCTCCATATGGGTAAATCATTCTCATACAAGCACAACGATATCGTTTCATGCGAGCAGAAGCTCAAGCTGGCCACCAAACTTGCAGAGGAGCAAGATGGTGGTGTGCTCCTCATCACAGAGGGTGTATATGGAATGACAGGCGCCCTTGGCATTCTCGACCAGATTGCAGCACTCAAGAAGAAATACAAATTCCGCATCTTGATAGACGATGCCCACGGCTTCGGCGTGATGGGGCCCAACGGACGCGGAACCAGCGAACACTTCGGCGTGATGGACGATATTGACATCTATATCGGAGCATACGCAAAATCTATGGCAATCATCGGAGGATTCATCGCCACCGACAAGGATGTCATTGATTATCTGAAATATAATATGCGCTCCCAGCTTTACGCCAAAAGCCTCCCGATGGCAATTGTAGAGGGATGCCTCAAAAGACTTGAGATTATCCGTTCGGCCAAGGGCGACGAGCTTCGCAAGAAACTATGGACAGTCACCAGGCGCCTTCAGGACGGATTCCGCAATATGGGATTCGACATTGGCCCCGCCCAGGCGTGCGTGACTCCCGTTCACATTAAGGGAGGAGTGGAGCAGGCAACTTTGATGGCAAGAGACCTTAGGGAGAACTACAAGATTTTCTGCTCTATCGTGATTTATCCTGTAATTCCTGCCGGAATGGTGATTTTCCGAATCATCCCCACGGCTGCCCACAGCATAGAAGATGTGGACTATACTCTCAACGCTTTCAAGGAGATACGCGAGAAGCTCCAGAATGGCGAGTATGACAATAAACCCATTCCCGATCTCGTTATAAAATAGAGCTATGGCTGCCAAATACAGACTCATCTGCACGCAGTGCGGCCACGACTGCGGCACTTTCAGTGAATGGTTTGCCAACGGGCAGAAATGCCCCAAATGCTCTTGTGCAAGGGCGGAGGGCGAATATTCGGCCGATATCCCTGCACCCAAGAAGGGATTCAAGGGGAGTTTTCTGGAGAAATACTTCGACATTCTTCCTTTGGAGAGCCGCGAAAACATTGTAAGTTTCGGAGAGGGATGCGTCCCTATTGAGCGTTATGGGAGCCTTGAGAAATGGGCTCGCGAAGAGTGTGGAGTTGAGTGTGAGATATATCTGGTGCGCAACGACCTTAGCGAAGGTACCGGCACTTTCAAGGATCCTGCTGCCGCAATGGCCGCATCGCTGCTCAAAGAGCATGGGATAAATCGTTATTGTATAGCCTCTACCGGCAATTCTGCCACGGCATTTGCCTGCTATCTTGCAAAGGCCGGCATTGCCTGCACCGTCTTTATGCCGATAGATGCAAGTCCGGATTCGATAGCGCAGATTCGGGAATATGGTCAGGAATGTGTGGTGGTCAACGGCAACTATGGTGCCGCGAAAGCTGCTGCCGCAAAGGTCGCCGCTGAAAACGGATGGCTGATTTGCGGAGGTAATACAGACCCCATCCGCATAGAGGGCAAGCGTACATTCGTATATGAGCTGCTTGAATACTTCGACGGTCGTATGCCGGATTATTATTTCCAGGCCGTTGCCGGAGGCACAATGCCCATCGCTCTCGACAAGGGGGCTAGGGAACTTGCATCAAGAGGTGTGGATGTGAAACTTCCCCGCGTGATGCTCGTGCAGCAGGATGGTTGCGACCCTATGGTACAAGCTTGGGAAAGAGCCACAAAGACCGGCTTCCCCGAGGGGTGGGAGAAGAATTTCCCTTCAATTGAGCCAAAGACCAAGATTAGCATCCTCAGCGCCGGCACTCCCGGTATGTACCCCATAGTAGCCCCGATTGTACGCAAGAGTGGAGGCACTTTCATCCGCATCAAGGAGAGTGAGGTGGTGCCGCAGGGGCGTGAGATATGGCGCAGCAGCAATGCCCAGTTCGGCCCCGCATCAGTTGTCTGCATTATGGGATTTATCGAAGCTGTACGCAAAGGCCTCATTGAAAACGGCTCCAAGGTGCTTCTCAACCCCGGTGAAGGATGCACCCGCAACTCGGCATTTATGCAGGAAATGACCAAATGACAATGACAAAAAGGGAAGTCCTTACAATATGGATTACCGGTGCATCTTCCGGCATAGGACGCTCCACTGCGATTGAGGCTGCCTCCCACGGCCACAGGCTCATACTGAGCGCCCGTAACGCAGAGCAGCTTGAGGAAGTGGCTCGTGAATGCGAACAAAGGGGTGGCAGGGCGATGGTGCTCCCTTGTGATTTGAGTGATACAAAAGCTATCCCGCAGCTTGTGGAAAATGCTTGGAATCTGCTCCCGGGAGGTATCGATATCCTTTACTTGAATGCCGGCATATCGCAACGCTGTCGGGTGGAAGATCTCGACGAGGCGATGATAAGACGCATTATGGAGCTTGATTACTTTGCTAATGTTCTGATGGCCAAGAATATATTGCCGAAAATGCTCACCCGCGAACCGGCTCGGAAAGTTGGCGGTTGGGGATTGAGAGGGCAGATTGCCGTTACAAGCTCAATCTGCGGATTGTTCGGATTCCCCCTCAGGAGCATCTACAGTTCGGCCAAGGCTGCGCTCTACGGGTTTTTCGAAACGCTCGATGCCGAATATCACGACCAAGGGATAGCGGTAAGCATTATATGCCCCGGGCGTGTGCTCACGGACATCAGCCTCCACGCAGTGGAGAAGGGTGGAACTGAACATGGCAAGCTTGACGCGGGGCAGAAAACCGGAATGAGTGCCGAGAAGGCTGGGAGAATCATCTATAAAGCCATCATCAAGGCCCGTCCCCACACATTGGTTGGGGGTAAGGAGTTGCTGATGGTGTATATCAAGCGGTTCTTTCCACGCCTGTGTGCCAAGCTTAGCAGGAAGATATCTCCGGAATAATGAGATTCTTCGCTTCGCTCAGAATGACGAAGCCGATGTGA
>JABUTQ010000150.1 GCA_021443605.1 Bacteroidales bacterium
GAGGAATAAATCCACTGATATACAAATCTGAAAGTGAAGATAATCTGGCCTATCGAGCCGAATATCACCAGTCCCATCGGAATATTATCGTTCTTCAATAAAGTTTCAAATACCATCTGCCAATCTTTCACCATAAATGCGATACCGGCTATCGGGGTGAATATCAGTATAATAAGCAATAACTTCCTGAAAAATTCCGGAACTTTTTTCCACGCCCCTTTTTGGCCGATATTCCAAATGTAGATATAGTAGGATATGACCTGCCCGAGCATTATGGCAAAATCCTGACGAAGCCAGCCGTATATGAAGAAGATGTATGATGCCACGAGGCTAATTACCCAAAAGATGGTGGGAGAAACCACCTTCTTCGCCTTTTCGGACATAATCCACTGCACCAGGATTCTTGCCGAAAAAAGCCCTTGGGCCAAAAAGCCGAGCGCCAACACCCACCAACTATTCATCTGCGGTATTATCTTTTAGTGAATAACTCTTGTAACGCTTTTTCATCCATCTGAAGCCGAAACAATCTACAAACGGCCTTATCAGGCGGTTCCAAGTGTTGTATTTCGCCACCCCTGCCATGCGGGGATAGTGCCGCACCGGAATCTGGCACATCGTCCCCCCCATCATCTTGACAAGTGCCGGGACAAAACGGTGCATCCCGTGGAACATCGGAAGACGCTTTGCGTAATCCGTCTTTATTACTCTCAGCGGGCAGCAGGTGTCGATGGCTTCGTCAGAGGTCATCATCCGCCTGAAGCCGTTGGCAATCTTGCTGGTAATCCTTCTTGAGAAAGAATCTTGTCTGTTTATGCGATACCCTATCACAAGGTCGTGACTATCAATATGTTCCAAAAGTAGATTGAAATCTTCCGGGTCTGTCTGCAAATCGGCGTCCATATAGCCGGCAATGGGAGAGAAGCAATTATCGTAACCAGCCTTTTGAGCTGTGGTGATACCCTTGTTGCTCTCCAACTCTATGTAAAAGAAGTCTTTATGTCGTAAACAGGCCTCTTTTATCAATGCACCTCCGCGATCTGTTGAGCCGTCGTTGACAAACAGGACGCAGGCGGGAGATTTGGTGCAGTGGGTAAGGTATCTGGAGAGTTTTTCTTCAAGCGCCGGCACGTTCCCCTCTTCGTTGTAGAAGGGAATTATGATGGTGAATTGATAATCGGCCGTCTTATTCATCGCGTCTCAAAATTCGCGTGCGAATTTAAGAAGCTATTTAAAATTAATTGCAAAAAATTGCGTCATTCTGAGGCGAAGGCGATTGTCATTCTGAGGCGAAGCCGATTGTCATTCTGAGCCGGAGGCGATTGTCATTCTGAGGCGAAGCCGAAGAATCTCCACGAGTTGTACCTCCGCTGCTTTGCCTCCGGAAACTTTGCCTAAGAGAAATGAACTAATCCCCGCTTCGCGAAATATTTCTCTTATGCAAAGTTCCTGCGGCAAAGGCAACGGCCTTTTGTTTTGCTGTGAGATCCTTCGCTTCGCTCAGGATGACAATCCTAAAGTCCTCAGGATGACGGAGAAAGCTAAAGAGACAGGTTAACGGAGAAAGCTACAACGACAGGTTGATGGAGAAAGTTACAACGACAAGTTGATGGAGAAAGCTACAACGACAGGTTGATGGACTGGAGGTCGCCGGCGAGCCAGATGGAGTCGCCAACGGCAAACCTTTCGTCCGGACGGGGATTGGTAATAAGTTCTTCTCCGCGAAGCATACTCACCACCATACAACCCTGCTTGCGCAAACTGAGCTCCTTCAAAGTCTTCCCCACCAACAATGACTCCTCATCGATATCGACCCTTTCAACTGCAAAAGAAGTTGCATCTGCCGGGGCAGTCGCCTCGTGAATAGAGTTGCTGAAAAGATTTCGCATCGCCTCTATCTGAGAGGTAGTTCCCACAACCAACACCTTATCATAAGGATAAAGGACAAAATGGGCGGAAGGAATCACTATATTTTGCGAACCTCTTATTATCTTTATGACGTTTGCACCGGTTATCTGTCTGAAATTAAGGTCAATAAGCTCTTTCCCCACAAACTCCGAATCGGGCGAAAGCACAATCTCCTCGATATGCACGTCATATCCGCCGAGCATTTCGGTGATTGATGTGGAAACAGGGCTCACCCGCCTCTTCTCCTGCTCTTTGGCATTGAGATTCGCCATAAACCGTTCCTCTATCTTGTTGAACTTGCGCATTGAAACCCTTGCCACAATCACCATCAGGATAGCAGATACGAACAAAACGACAAAAACCCATCCTGCAAGTTGGAAATGTCTTGATATATAAGCCATTACAAATCCTACTGCGAGGAATGAACGGAGAATTACGATGCCAAATATCGGCCAGGTGTTGTTCTTGTTCTTATTTACCAGTTTCTTGACCGATTCATTTATGGTGTTATTGGTGCTTATGCCGAGGCCATAGACAAACGGAATCATCACCGCGAGCGAGATTGTAAAGAATACAACATTGTGAAGCCCCTCGCTCCAATCCGGGAACAATTTTGTCATAAACGGATCGAGATAATATTCAGATGTAAGGTCGATTCCAAGGAGAATTACACTATATATGAACATCCTGAGAACGAGCGATTTGAGCAACTTTTTCCACTCACTTTGCACCACCGCACCGGTAGATACCTTGTGCTCCGGCTCCAGCCTCTCTTTCCACCTTTCAGGCAGAATCTTATGAAGCAACTTCAAGGTGGGATCGGCCAATTTCAACATATAAGGGCTTATGAATATGGTGATTACAGACACTGCAATTATCACCGGATAGATAAAGTCTCTCATAACCCCGAGGGTGACTCCCACATTGGCAAGGATGAAACCGAACTCTCCCAACTGCGTGAGACTTAATCCCGTACGGACAGCACTGTCTAGCCCCTTACCGAACAACGCAACTCCCAAAGCAGAAAACAGCGTGTGGCTGACAAGCACCAATATCGTGATTATCAGGATAGTACCACAATATTGCGCAATCACGTCCGGGGCAATCATCATTCCCACGGAGATGAAGAATATCGCGCCGAAAAGGTCTTTGATGGGGACGAGCAGCTTTTCGATATGCGCTCCCTCTATCGTCTCGGAAAGGATGGAGCCCATCACAAACGCGCCCAGAGCGGTGGAAAATCCGACTGATGAGGCCAGGAACACCATCGCGAAACAGAGCCCGAGGCTCACGATGAGGAGAATCTCGTCGTTAATATATTGGCGTGCGTTCTTTAAGATGCTTGGAATCAAGTAGATGCCAACCACAAACCACAATGTGAGGAAGAAAACCAGCTTGATGATGTTCTCCAACATTCCAAGCCCCTCGAATTTGTTGGATGCCGCCATCGTGGAGAGGAGCACCATCAATATCATTGCAATCAAATCTTCCACCACCAAGGTTCCGAAAACCACGTCTGCGAAAGGCTTTTTCTTGAGCCCCTGCTCATCGAACATCTTGATGACGACCATTGTGGAAGACATGGAGAGCAGACCGCCGAGGAAGATGCATTCCATTGAAGTCCAGCCCATTGCCTGTCCCACCACAAAACCGAGGATGAAGCATCCCACAAATTTGCTGCCCGCCGTGACAAGGGCGCTCCCTCCCACTTTGAGCAACTTCTTGAAACTGAACTCGAGCCCCAGACCAAACATAAGGAATATCATTCCGATTTCTGACCAAAGGTGGACGGTCTCCTGATTTGAGATACCAAATACCCCCAAATTGGGGCCGATGAGGAAACCTGCTATGATGTACCCGAGGATAAGCGGCTGTTTCAATGCTCGGCAGATGATTGTGATGATGCCGGCGGAGATGAGGATGACGGCGAGATCCCTTACAAAATTGATTTCTTCCATAGCACAAATCGTTTTGGGCAGCCCTTTCAGAGCAACCTGATACAAGAGTTACAAATATAACGATTTTTCGGAATTTAAAAAATTTGCTCCGATTCGGTATCGATTCCGAGCCGGAGCAAAAGAAGGGTTCATCAAAATTGAGTAGGATTAAAAACTTTTCCAAGTGGATGGAATTGATGAGGAGTCGGATAATTTATTACAGTATAAGAAACAGTTTGTACTACTTGAAACACTCATGAAGTCATCAGGATAATTGTTTCTTTCATAAAGATGCACCTTTAGACCGTTTATAATTGTATAAGGAGATTCTCCTGTCAAGTTAGAGCAACTAAAGAATGTCCTTGAGAAATCTGTCACTTTCCTACAATTGTCAAAGATTGAGGATGGTATAGATGTCAATCCTGTACAACCCTCGAAGCAGCTCCCAAAATCTGTAACATTTCCGCAGTTTGCAAATAAATCCGGTGGCAATGAAGTCAATCCTGTACAACCCCCGAAGCATTCATCAAAAGATGTAACATTCCCGCAATCTGCGAACAACGCTGATGGCAATGACACCAATCCTATACA
>JABUTQ010000144.1 GCA_021443605.1 Bacteroidales bacterium
ACAGAGGCTTGCTTTATCTTGTAATAGGTTCTCTCTATTCCTATCAACTCAATGGCTTCCAGAGTGTTGCGGATGCCTGCGGTGTCAATGAACCGAAACAGGGTGCCGTCAATGTTGATTACGTCCTCGATTGTGTCGCGGGTAGTCCCTTCAATGGCCGAGACGATTGCCCTCTCTTCACCCACCAATGCGTTCAGCAGCGTGCTTTTGCCGGTGTTTGTGGCTCCGACAATCGCTACCGGCACACCATTCTTTATCGCATTTCCGAGCCTGAAACTCGACATCAGTTGTTTGATATGTGCCATAGATTTGTCGAGCAACTCTTTAAGTTCTGTCCTGTCGGCAAATTGCACATCCTCCTCACTGAAATCGAGCTCGAGTTCCATAAGCGAAACTATCTTGAGCAAATTAGTACGCATGGATGCCAACTCTTTTGAGAATCCGCCGCGAATCTGCTGAATAGCAATTTTATGCGCTGCCGCCGTTTCGCAGGCAATAAGGTCCGCAACCGCTTCTGCCTGTGCAAGATCCATCTTTCCATTGAGGAACGCCCGCTTGGTAAACTCACCGGGTGTGGCCGCCACCGCACCATTGTCCAGCAGTAAGGACATTAATTCTGAGACGATATAGCTTGATGCATGGCACGAAATCTCCACGGAATCTTCTCCCGTATATGAATCGGGTGCACGGAAAAGCAGTACCAGCACGTCGTCCAGTATTTCTTTTCCTTTCAGGATATCTCCATAGATGATTGAATATCCGGGAGCATCTTCCAAGGTACGCTTTTTCTTTGGGTGGAATATCTTTGAAACGATATTAATCGCATCCGGGCCGCTCACCCTGACGATTGAGACAGCTCCCATCCCCGGAGGGGTAGCGGGAGCACATATAGTGCTGATGTTCAGGTCTTGTAACATAATTATTATCTATGATTTAGGAACACGACGTTCTCCACGTGGTGGGTATGGGGAAACATATCCACCGGTTGAACCGCCGTAATTTCATAATCCCGTGCAAATATGGCAAGGTCTCTCGCCTGTGATGCCGGATTGCAACTGACATATATCATTTTGGGAGCAGCAGTCTTCAGCAGCACTTCCGCCACATCGGGATGAATCCCAGCGCGAGGCGGATCGAGCACTACAATGTCCGGCTTCCCATTATCTTCTATGAATGTCTCGTTCAGGACATCTTTCATATCACCGGCATAGAACACTGCATTGTCAATCCCATTGACCGATGCATTCTCCTTCGCATCTTCTATCGCCTCGGGCACATACTCAATCCCCACAACCTTCGATGCCATTGAAGACAAGAAAAGGGCGATTGTCCCTGTACCTGTATAAAGGTCATATATTATTGGCTTACAGCAATTTGTACTATCAGAGACAGCTTGACGCGCAAAATTGCGAACCACACTGTATAGTTTGTATGCCTGTTCCGAATTAGTCTGATAAAAAGATTTAGGCCCAATCTTAAACTTGAGATCCTCCATCTGCTCATAAATCCATCCACGACCGCGAAAAGTGGTGATTTCCAAGTCATTGATGGTGTCATTCCCCTTTGGATTGATGACATAGTTGAGCGAAGTGATTTCCGGGAATCTCTCTGCCACCGCATTCATCAGCGCCTCAATGTCGGCAAATCGAGATGCAGGTACAGCATCCGGCCCGAATGCGATAGTAAGCATCACTTCACCGGTTGAAGCGGTCCTTACAATCAGCGTCCTCATAAAACCAGTCTGCTCACGCAAATCAAAAAAAGTCAATCCTTTAGAGATTGCATACTCCCTTATGAACAGCCTTATTTCATTGGAAGGAGAGGGCTGCAGATGGCATCTCTTTATGTCCAGAACTTTATCGAAAAATCCTTTTACGTGAAAACCGAGTCCGAGTCTCTCTTCATCTGAGAGCGATTGCGGCTCCTCATCGGAAAGCACCCACCGGCGGCGTGAAAAGGTGTATTCCAACTTATTGCGATATTCCTCTATTTTTTCAGAACCAATAATCGGGCTAATCTCAGGCAGTTGCAGATGCCCTATCCGCGTCAGCTGGTCAACCACCTGCTGTTGCTTGAACGCAATCTGAAGGGGATAGGGGAGTATCTGCCACGCGCATCCGCCACAGTCTTCATAGTGGCTGCAAAACGGGGCCAATCTGTCGGCCGAAGGTTTCACCAACTTTGTAACGAATCCCTCCATATACCCACGGCGTACCTTATTCACCTGTATGTCAACTACATCCCCCGGAATTGCCAACGGCACGAAGACCACCTTTCCGTCAATGTGTGCCAGCGACTTCCCTTCGGCCGCCACCGCCTCTATTGTGACGTTTTCAAGCAGGGGCTTTATCTTTTTTCTACCCATAAAATCAAAAAATCAAAAAAATCACTTTAATCATTTGTCCGAAGACTTCTTGTTTGCAACTTTCGCACCTGCGGCACTCCCTTGTTTTATATCCGAACTGAGGAATTTCAGCATTTCCGCCATAATTGCATCTATTTGATCCTGAGAGGATAGGGCTTCTATGGGGAATCCGAGTGACACGCATTTGTAATCTTTCCCTGCGTATGCCACTCCGGCTGATATATTGTTGTCACTGTAACGGAATATCGAATATGACTCCTTGCCGGCCGGCACAAGAGCGTCAGGACTTTCGACCGCATATTTTGCATTGTTCGGTTTCATCTCAAAAGAGTATGTTGCAATCGGAAATCCGAAAGGATTCTGCACCCCTTTCACCTTTCCGCTGATAGTGGCATAATTTGTCATCCACTTATACTTCAACACATCCTGAATAAATTGTCGTTCAGGCATAATGACATCCGCAATAGTCGCAGAATCAAGAGTATAATCGTAAATCCTATCCCACGAATTTGAAGCGATATTAGCTCCTGAGATGAGCAGAGAGCCCCCTTTCTTGCAAAAGTCGCTTATCTTTTCAATCAAATCCTTGGGGAATACGTTGAACTTCAAATCTGCTGCATAAATGTCCAGACCTGAAGAAAGTTTATCTCTGCCAATCAAGGTTCTCGCTTGTTTTCCGGCTATTATATCAACGTATTTATACTTTTTCATATCGGATATTTCAGAGCAAACGGCTGAAACTGAGGTTGATACGAAATTATATCCCGCTTTCATGATGGCGGCCCCGTGAATGAGGGGATAATCGAAAGTGTTGCCTGCAACCGCCTTGTTTTCATAATTCGAATAGCTCGCTCCGAATCCGGCCGCATCATCGTCCATCCAAGGGATGCTTCTTCTGAATTCGTGCATGGGCCCGATATAGCTGATATCGCGGATATATGGCACTCCGGCATCGATATAATCCATCAGACCGCCGTAGAGCGAATCTTTCGAAGCAAAGCTTGAAGGGGCGCAGACTCTCGTGAAATTATTCACTACCAGCACGGTCGGAGCTTTACTGTTTTCAGTGATTCCCATCGAGAGGATTTCAGAAGGGAAACTTTCGCCGCCTTCATTCACCGCCGTAACTTTAAAACTGTAAATTTTACCGGGCTCTATTTTTGCCTTAGAGCTTGCTTTTGAGACAAATACGCCATTGTCAAACCCATCCAATCCCCATTCGGGGCTCGAATATTCTTTCCCGATGTCATCAATGTCGCTCACCCTCGTATAAACAACATATCCGTTCGGAGTGGCAGTCGGCTCAAGTGCGTCCTCCGTAGGTTTCCAGTGCAAGTTTATGGTATTGTTGTCGTCCATCTCGCTTGAGAAAGTGTTGACAGGCAACGGCTGAACCACATAGGGTGAATCATTTACATAAGAGAGGAATTTCAACATTCCCTTGTAAATGGCCCTTGATACTGTAAATCTGAAAGTTGGGTCAAGACCATAACGCATATCGGCCAGGTTCTGATGAGAGAGGAGTTCGAGCAGCAATGCCGGCACTTCCGGAGATCGGCTCTCTGAATAAGAGCTGTTCCACAAACCTCTCCGTTTCCATTCGGGATCGAAAGTCTTTTGTATATCTTCAACTATCTGAGTTTGAACTATATCCGCATATTCTCTTCCTATAAGTCTTTTCCCTCCGTATTTATATATGTCAGAATCATTTGAGATTTTGGTATAAATTGCAAGTGTGCCGATAATGGAGTCAGTCAGTGTCGTCCCGGCATCGGTATGGAATGCGAATGAAAGATCCACAGGAATCTTGTACCCAGGCTCATTGGGGATACGGTTTGAGCCACCGGCAATGGCATTCACCCACCTACCACGAGACATATAGTCGTCGTTGTAGTCGTTGAGATTTTTATTGGGAGAATAAATCGTATCGTTCATTCCGGCCCACTGGAGCCAGTAGCGGGATCCTTCTGTAAATCTCGGATAACCTGATACTTCAGCCACCATCGGGAAATCAATGGCAATCGGTTTTCCTTCTTCGTCAAACTCTGCCGGCTTGCGGGCAATATT
>JABUTQ010000366.1 GCA_021443605.1 Bacteroidales bacterium
CCAAATCGGCGCGGCCTGGAGAAAAAAACTACATCTTCATTACCATTTGCCATCTGCCAGACAAGGTCGGTCTTATCGACATACATCTTGCCCTCCTCACGAATCACGGAGAATTCCTGAGTGCTTACCGGAAGCGGCTTTAAATCAGATGGTTTCCTATACATATTGCAAAGGTTTTATGTTTTACAAAGATAACTTATTGAACCTCTTTGCTCGGAAGGTCGAGCTTGAGCTCGGGATGTTTCTTTGAGTTTGAATAGAGCAGACTAGCAACAATGATAGCCACTATGCCTAAACCTATGAAGATATATTCTGCACCGACAGCTGCGGTAATCTCCTGCACTTTATAGATTGATTCCTCTGAAGGATTGACAGTTATCGTCCTCTTGAACACTCTGCCCACAAAGATTGGAACGAGCAGCATACCCATATTCTGAATCCAATAAATGAGTGAATATGCCGTGCCGAGATTTTTCTCGGGGATGATGCGCGGAACCGTGGGCCACATTGCAGAAGGGACCAAAGAATAACCGATACCAAGGAGTGAGATTGCAAAATATCCCCAGAACGGAACCCCTTGAGGTGCAAATGCAATCAGAAGGTGTGAAAGGAAAACGAGAACAGCACCTGTAATCATCCATCTTGTGGCTTTGCCCACCTTATCCACAAGGGCACCAAAGAGGGGTGTGAAGACCACCGTGAAGAAAGGTATCATTGTAATCATCCACTTGGCAGCATCCAAATCGAGGCCGAAGCGAGGGATGACGATAGAAGTACCGAACTTCTTGAACGATATGATGCAGCAATAGAAGAAAACGCAAAGGAGGGAAATCATTATGAAGCGTGGATTCTTCAACACCTTCACGATATCAGAAAACTTAAACTTGTCCTCTTCCTTCACCTTGCCGCGCTGTGTGCTGATTCCCTGCTGGCGGTCGAACTTCGCATCCATTGCCACGAAGATTCCCCAAAGAATTGTACCTATGAATATAAGTGCGACACCGAAAAGGGCGGGACGGTTTGTCTGCGAGAGGGGATAAAATCCGTCTGCGGCTGCCGAAACAAGCTTTGGAGAGAGGAAAAACGCAGTGGCGGTACCAAGACGGGCAATTGCAAGCTGAAGCCCCATTGCCAAGGCGACATTCTTTCCCTTAAACCATTTTGCAATGGATCTGGTGACGGCAACGCCGGCAATCTCACTGCCAAGGCCGAAGACCATACAGCCAATGTAGGAAATCGTAAGTCTGAACCCGGGCTCAAGGCCTGTCACCGATATCGCAACAGCCACAGTGGCAGCCCCCAAGAGCATCAAGCCGACAAATATAGATCCAACCAGACGCACACCATAGACGTCGAGCAGGATTCCGCAAACGATGAGACCGCCCCATACGCAGAGGAAAGAGTAACCGCCTGCGTAAAAGCCGTATTGGGCTGAATCCCACCCCAGCTCCAGGAGATCGGGAGTCTTGAAGATATGGCTCAAAGTAGAGAACATATCGTCAAAGAAATAGGAACCGAACATCGGAACCACCAGGCAAGCGAGGGCTATCCAACAAGCTATCTTACTTGCTTTCAATGTTTTAGCATTAGAGCTCATAGCTTTTGAAATTAAGCGGTGATATTGGGCAATTCGAGGCCAAGACCTCTCTTCTTGTCAACTCTCTTGAGGATGATGCCGAGCACGAGGGCGGCGATGCCAAGGCAGGCAAGCATAATCAGGGGAGCCGTGTAGTTATATTGTGTGGCGGCTTCTTCGGCTGAGATTACCCCAGAATTGAGTTTCTCCACAAGGTCTGGATTAGTCTTGTCGAGAATCTTGCCGATAAGCATCGGGAAGAGCCAGAGGCCGATATTCTGAATCCAGAAGATAAGCGCGTATGCCGAGCCGATAACTTTCTGATCCACAAGCTTGGGAACGCTTGGCCAGAGAGATGCGGGAACGAGAGAGAACGAAGCGCCGAGCACGAGGATGGTGATATAAGCAACTACCACTCCGCCGACTGCGCTCCCCTTGAACATCGGAAGGACGAAGGCGAAAGTGAGGTGGCAGGCGATGAGAAGCAGCGAACCGAACATAAGCATTGTGGCCGCTTTTCCCTTGTTGTCCACAACCTTGCCGAGAATCGGTGTGATACCCACAGCAAGGAGAGGGAACACTGCGAAGATGGTTTCTGCCGACTGGCGCATATACCCCATATAGCAGAATACCACAAGGAACAGAACAGAAATCGCAAGCATTATCTGCTTCACCGGTTTCTTTGAAAAGTTGCTGATGAATGCAGTGGCGGCAACCACGAGCATTATTATATATTGTATGATGGTGACGCTCTCACCTGCCCAGAATGAGCCTGCTGCGGGAGGCGTGAATGTAAGATTGCACTGAAGCATATTCACCGCATACTTCTGGAACGGGAAGATGGCGGAATAATAAAGGACGCAGAGAAGGGCCACGAGCCAGAATCCGCTGCTCTTGAGGATTGCTCCGACATCCGAAATCTTGAACGGGTCGTCTTTCTCTTCTGCCTCTCCTGTTTGTGCATCCAGCTTCTTGTCCATAAAGAAATATACTACAAACATTATCAGGGCTATCATCAAAAGCACAACACCGAAAGCCACTGATCGTGAAACATTTATAGAACCACCAAGACGAGCAAAGAAGGGAGAGAATATCATACAGGTGGCAACTCCCAGACGGGCAAGGGCCATCTCAGACCCCATTGCAAGGGCCATCTCACGCCCTTTGAACCACTTGACGATACCGCGCGAAACGGTAATTCCAGCCATCTCTGTACCGCAGCCGAAAATCATAAATCCGACTGCCGCAAATTTTGCCGAAGCGGGCATTCCGCGATAGAAGGGAGATATGCCAAGCTCGTCAAAGACAGGAATATAGTTGAGATTTTCCGTGAACCAGGTCTCGAGACCGCTCCCGATAAAAGCTTCTGAAATGGCGAAATACTTGATTATTGCACCGACAAGCATCACTGCACCGGAAAGGACTGCAGTAAAACGGACACCCATTTTATCAAGGATGATACCGGCAAAAATCAGGAAGAACACGAACACGTTCAGGAAAGTCTCTGCTCCCTGCATAGTGCCGAAAGCTGTTGAATCCCAGCCCCTTGTAGCCTGCATAAGGTCTTTAATCGGGGAAAGGATGTCCATAAAGATGTAGGCACAGAACATTGCGAGAGCAAGCAGCAGGAGTGCTGTCCAGCGAATTGCCGGAATGTCTCTCATCACTTTTTTAGTTTCAGTCATAATATTCAGTTTTAGATTAATCTACCGCAATAAACTGCTAAATTATGAAAAAAGGGCGTAAAGTTCAAATTTCATTTTTTATTTGTGTTTGTCGGCAATATGGCTTACCTTTATGCGCTTTTTTAAAATTCACTAAGATGAAACTCGATGTTGTATTAGGACTTCAGTGGGGTGATGAAGGCAAAGGAAAGATTGTTGACGTTCTCGCAGAGAACTATCCTATCATCGCCCGTTTTCAGGGCGGCCCAAACGCCGGCCACTCGCTTCATTTCGAAGGCAAGAAATTTGTACTTCATTCAGTGCCTGCAGGTGTGTTCCGTAGCGGTACCACAAACATTATCGGAAACGGAGTTGTGCTCGATCCAATCATATTCAAGGAAGAGTGCGAATCCATAAAAGAAATGAACGTGCCTGTTGAAGAACGAGTATTCATCTCAAAAAGGGCACACCTCATCCTTCCCACACACCGCATTATTGACGCTGCGCAAGAATCGGCAAAGGGAAAATCTAAAATCGGATCCACCCTCAAAGGTATCGGCCCCACTTATATGGACAAGACCGGTCGTAACGGGCTCCGCGTAGGTGATATCCTTGCTAAAGATTTTGAACAGAGATACCTTAATTTGAAAAACAAGCACATAGAATATCTCAAACAGTTTGATTACGAGTACGACCCTTCTGCAAACGAGAAAGAGTGGCTCGAGGCAGTTGAATATCTCAAGAATTTCCAAATTGTTGACGGAGAATATTTTATCAACGAAAAGTTGAATAACAACAAGAGAGTGCTTGCAGAGGGGGCACAGGGGAGTATGCTCGATGTCGATTTTGGAGCATATCCTTTCGTAACTTCCTCATCTACAGCATGTGCCGGCAGCTGCATCGGTCTCGGAGTGGCTCCCGGAAAGATAGACAAGGTTTATGGTATCTTCAAGGCATATTGCACCCGCGTGGGCAGCGGCCCCTTCCCTACCGAGTTGAATGACGAAACCGGCGAAGAGCTCCGTCAGAAGGGATTCGAATTCGGCGCCACCACAGGCCGTCCCCGCCGCACTGGCTGGCTCGACCTCGTAGCCCTCAAGTATGCCATTATGCTAAGTGGTGTAAATGAGTTGATTATGATGAAGGCAGACGTGATGGATGGCTTCGA
>JABUTQ010000110.1 GCA_021443605.1 Bacteroidales bacterium
GCTGCGATGCGGGGATTCTCGTTCCCAAAGAGCATCACCTTGTCGTTCAGGTCGTTAAGCTCTATGATAAGTTTTGAATATGCAGACGATTCATAGTCTGTGCGCGAGGCAAGCTCCTCCGTTATTGCATTTACGCGGTCCTGCATCTCATACAGATGGCGAAAGACACTCATCGCTTCGTCTATGACGGTCTTGTCCTTGGCGTGCTCCATCTGTTGCGGAAGATAGCCAATCTCCATACCGGAGGTCTTGACTATCCTTCCGGAGGTCGGTGACTGCATCCCCATAACCAGTTTCAGGACAGTCGATTTCCCCGCGCCATTCTTTCCGACGAGTCCAATCCGGTCGCCATCGGAAATATGGAGCGATATATTGTCCAAAAGGGTGAATCCTCCGAAGGAAAGGGTCAAATCATTGATTGATATCATTTTCTTCTTTTATTGCCGGGGCACAAACAATTATACTGAACTCATAAAGCAGATACAATGGAATCGCCACGAAAAACATTGTGAAAGCATCTCCGCTTGGGGTGATGATTGCTGCCAAAATCACCAGAACAACGATTGCGTGTCTTCTGTATTTTTTAAGCAACTCCTTGTTAATCAAACTAAAACGGGATAAAATCGCCGCAAGCACAGGCATTTCGAACACTATTCCCATAATCAGAATCAAAGATACGAACATCCCGATATATGAAGTGAGGGAAATCGTATTGGGGACATATTCCGACACCTGGTAGGTTCCCAAAAACTTTACCGTCATCGGGAGAACCATAAAATATCCCACCAATATCCCGATATAGAAAAGAATGCCCGCAAAGCCGAAAGACTTTTTAACCGCCTTTATCTCATTGGGATAGAGAGCCGGTCGAACAAATGTCCAAAGTTCATAAAAATAGTATGGCATCCCCACGATGAGCGCAACGTAAAACGACACCCGCAGATGGGTGAAGAACTGAGCAGCCATATCGATATTGATTACAGCAATATCGAACGGCTCTATCGGGGGAAGACCAAATATCGAGAGCAGTGCGTCAAATCCCTTATAAAGAGCAAATTCAGACGACAGAGGAGCAAAAATCATATTAAAAATCGTCTCCTTGAAGCAAAACGACGCTATCGTCAGCACAAGGAGCGCCCCTCCTATATGAAAGAGCACTTGTCGCAGCTCGTCGAGATGGTCCCAAAAGGACATCTCTTTGTCTTCCATTACTTCTTGTCGTCAGATTCGATGTCTTTCTTGATATCCTGAATATCGTTTTCGACATCCTTCATTCCTGTCTTGAACTCTTTAACACCTTTGCCGAGACCGCGCATAAGCTCCGGAATCTTCTTCCCTCCGAAAAGGAGAATGAACACGAGAACTATGGCAATTATTTCCCAAGTACCTATCATTAAAGGCATTAAGTATAAAAAAGTATTCATATTACTTATTGTTTTGTGTTTTTCTGATATTGATTCTATATCTCCATCTGATTGCCTCTCCTATCCAAAGGACGCAGGAAGTTGAAATCACGATGAACAGCCATTCGTTGAGGGCAAGCGGCACAGTGCGGAAAAATTCTCCTCCAAATTGAACGATAATTATCTGAAATACAATGATAACCATGGCAATCAACAAGAATGAATGATTACCGGTAAAGTTTTTGAAGGCGCTTTGGCCGGTACCCATAGTCCTGACGTTGAACAGGTTCCAGAACTGCATCAGCACGAACGTGGTGAAGAAGAGCGAGAGTTCGTGGTCATCCAAAATGCAGATGTCGGACTTTATCCATCGGTGCAACCCGAAGAGCCACTCCTGTGCAGAATCCTGTTCAAAATTCAAGAAGAAGAAAATCAAGAAGATAATCACCGAAAGAAAAATAAGTCCCGGTATGAGGATATTTTTCCACATTTTCTTTGTGATGATGAAGTCGTCTATCTTTCTGGGAGGTTTGTTCAAGACTTCCACTCTGGATGGTTCTGTGGCAAGTGCCAACGCTGCAAAGGTGTCCATTATCAAGTTTACCCACAACATTTGTGTCACTGTAAGCGGAAACTCTATTCCAATGAACGGACCTATAAGTGCGGTCAGAAGGGCCACTACATTAATTGTAAGCTGGAACTGTATGAATCTCTGGATGTTAAGATAGATAGACCTGCCCCATTGAACGGCCTTCACAATGCTTGCAAATGAGTCGTTGAGCAATACGATGTCGCTCGCCTCTTTTGCTACTGCGGTGCCTGAACCCATTGAGAGCCCTACGTTGGCGTGGTTGAGCGCAGGGGCATCGTTGGTGCCGTCTCCTGTCACGGCCACAATCTTTCCGGCCTTTTTGAGAAGGTTTACAAGACGCATCTTGTCTGCAGGTCTTGCCCTCGACATCACTTTGATTCGGAGTGCAGCTTCGTATGCCTTGTCGTTGTCGAGGGTGGCAAATTCAGCCCCGGTAATCATAGCACATTCATCGTCAGAATCTTTCCATAATCCTGATTGTCTTGCAATTTCAACGGCAGTGAGGGTGTTGTCTCCAGTGACGATTTTTACTTCGATTCCGGCATCAGTGCACGCCTTCATCGCCCCCGGCACATCTTCGCGAATCGGATCCGCGATTGCGGCGAATCCGCAATATCTCAAAGGGGCGGTCTTGCGCCATTCGAATACGATATCGTGAGCGAACGGACCTTGAAAGTCGCTCTTTTTCAACTGCTTTTCGGCAAACATAATGAGCCTCATCCCCTTTTTCTGATACGACTCTATTTCCGCCATTATTTCGTCGCGCCTGTCGGCAGCTTCGCCGCACATCTCTATGACATATTCGGGAGCTCCTTTTACATATATATTGTAACAATCTGTATTTCTGTTGGTTGCAATCCGGCTATCGACTATGCTCACCATACATTTTCTCTCGGTTGAGAAAGGGATGCGGTCTATGAGATTGTCAGTAGCTCGATATTCCCTATAATCGAACCCGTTGTCGTGGAGATATGCCAGCATTGCCCCTTCAGTGGCATTCCCGATTATGGTATCATTGCCGAGGTGGGCAGTGGAGTTGGATGCAATCATCTCTGCAAGATGCTCATTTACAGGGATTGAGCAATATCCCACCTTCATAATGTTTTGGGTGAGGGTGCCTGTCTTGTCTGTGCAGATTACATTTGTTGCCCCCATCGTTTCGCAGGCGTGCATCTTCCTTACGAGAGTGTTGTCTGCAGTCATTTTCCGCATACTGTAGGCAAGCGAAAGGGTAACGCTCATTGCAAGTCCCTCAGGCACAGCCACAACGATTAGTGTCACGGCAATCATAAAGAAACTGAGCAGCGCGTTCAAAGTATCGGGAAGGGCCTCTTTTGAGAAGGATAGCTCTCCAACTATGAATCCGCGAACCACAAGGGCGGCAAAAAGGATTCCTGCCACGATAATCCCAACCTTTCCGATAACTTGTCCCAGTTTGCCGAGCTGGCGATTGAGCGGAGTCTCGTCTCCGGTTATCTCCATAGCCTGGCGGGCTGTCTTTCCAATTTCAGTGTTGTCTCCCACGGCAAACACCTCAACGACGGCATTTCCTTCCACTATGGTTGTGCCGCGGAATATCCTGTTTGGAGGATATGCCCCTTCAAATCCCTGATTTTCAATCTCTTCATCGGTCAAGACTAATTTTGCGGCGGGGATACTTTCTCCGTTCAGAGAAGACTCGTTTACAGATAATGTAATGGCTTCCAGGATGATACAATCGGCCGGGACTTCATCTCCCTGTTCCAGGACAAGGACGTCCCCAACTACGATTTCCGTCTTTGGAATCTCGGTGACTTCACCATTTCGATAAGCCTTTACAGGTTCGCTGTCGCTAAGCCGGTTGAGTATGTCGAACTCCTTACCGGCACGGTATTCATTTATGAATGAGAGGAATGTGGCAAGGAAAATGGCGAGCATAATGCCGATGCTCTCAGTCATCGAGCCGTTGAAATAGCCCGTGATGAACGAAAGCACGGTGGCAAGGAGGAGAAGCTTGATAATGGGGTCGTCAAACTTGCTGAGCAACAGCTTCCACCATTTCTCCCTTGCCGGAGGGGTCAGGTCGTTGTTTCCGTGTTCCTGACGGCTCCTTTCTACCTGTTCCGAGGTGAGTCCTCTCATAACAATCTACAGCTTTGCCAATCTTTCTTTCAGATTTTCGAGTTTAGTGGTTGCGTCTGACTGCTTCTTGCGCTCCATCTCGACAACAGCTTCGGGGGCATTTGCCACAAATTTGGCGTTGCCGAGCTTGGCATTCACGCCACGCAAAAATCCTTCGTAACGGGCGATTTCGGCTTCAATCTTCTTTCGTTCCTCTTCGGTGTCAATCTTGCCTTCGAGGGGGAGGAAGAACTCTGTGGTGCCTACCATAAAGGCGGCTCCGGCCCCTTTCCCATCCAGTTCGGGAAC
>JABUTQ010000395.1 GCA_021443605.1 Bacteroidales bacterium
TCAAACACAGCTCTTTGCGTCGGTCCCAATATAGAATATGTAAGGGTGGAGAGTGAGAATCCATATACCAAAGAGCCCGCCGTTTATGTCGTTGCAAAGGATCTTGTGAAATCTGTATTTGGAGAGAAGATTCCTCACCGAGTGCTCGAAGGGACAATAAAAGGCTCTGCCCTCGTGGGGATAGAGTACAAGCAGCTGATTCCGTGGGTAAACCCCGGCGAAGGGGCTTTCCGCGTCATCTCTGGAGACTATGTTACCGTGGAAGAAGGGACAACGGGTATCGTACACATTGCCCCGACTTTCGGTGCAGACGACAACCGCGTGGCAAAGGCTGCAGGAGTTCCTCCGCTTCAGGTGGTGGACCTCAATGGCAACCGTCAGGCGATGGTAGATCGCACCGGCAAGTTTTATAGAGTGGAAGACCTTGATTCTGAGTTCGTTGAAAAGTTTGTAAATCTTGAAAAATATTCCAAGTATGCCGGTCGTTATGTGAAGAACGCATACGACAGCTCGCTCGCTCCGGATGCTCCCACGCTCGACGTTGACCTCTGCGTTGATCTCAAGCAGCAGGGGAGGGCCTTTAGGATTGAGAAGCATACCCATACTTATCCTCACTGCTGGCGCACGGACAAACCGGTCCTCTATTACCCTTTGGATTCTTGGTTTATCAAGACCACGGCTGTGCAGGAGCGTATGATTGAACTCAACAAGACCATAAACTGGAAACCGGAATCAACCGGCTCCGGCCGTTTCGGGAAATGGCTCGAGAATCTCCAGGACTGGAATCTCTCCCGCAGCCGCTATTGGGGCACTCCGCTCCCTATCTGGCGTACCGAAGATGGTCGGGAAGAGAAGTGTATCGGCTCACTTTCAGAGCTTTACAGTGAATTGGACAAAGCTGTTGCCGCAGGATTTATGAAGAGCAACCCGCTTCGTGACAAAGGTTTCGTCCCGGGCGATTTCTCTAAAGAGAATTACGACAAAGTGGATCTCCACCGTCCGTATGTCGATGAATATTACCTTGTTTCGGACAGCGGGGCCAAGATGGTTCGCGAAAGCGACCTTATTGACGTTTGGTTTGATTCGGGCGCTATGCCTTATGCCCAGGAAGGGCTTGAAAAACTTGGCGAAAATGCATTCGGGCAGACGGCCGATTTTATCGCCGAAGGTGTTGATCAAACCCGCGGATGGTTCTTCACTCTCCACGCAATCAACACGATGGTAAGCGATAAATGCGCATTCAAGAGTGTGATTTCCAACGGATTGGTTCTTGATAGGGAAGGAAATAAAATGAGCAAGCGTCTCGGCAATGCCGTCGATCCGTTTATGGCACTTGATAAATATGGTGCAGACTCGCTCCGCTGGTATATGCTCACAAACGCCCAGCCTTGGGATAATCTCCGCTTCGACGAGGCCGGTGTGGATGAGGTTCGCAGAAAATTCTTCGGCACTCTCTACAACACCTATTCGTTCTTTGCCCTTTATGCAAACGTGGATGGCTTTGTTCCGGACGAAAATCCTATCCCCACCAAAGATAGGGAAGAGATAGACCGTTGGCTTATCTCGCTGCAAAACAGCTTGATAAAGAAAGTTACAGAGGCCTATGAAGATTACGACTTCACCACTGCCGGCAGACTTATCCAAGATTTTGTTTGCGACAATCTCAGCAACTGGTATGTGCGCCTCAACAGAAAGAGATTCTGGGGCGGCGGTCTCAACGAGAGCAAGAGGGCGGCGTATCAGACTCTGTATGACTCACTTAAATGTGTGGCTCTCCTTGCTGCCCCCATCGCTCCGTTCTATATGGAGAGAATCTGGTGCGACCTTATGCCCGGAGCAGACAGCGTCCATTGCCAGATGATGCCGGAGGCCGATGCTGCCCTGATTGACAGTGCGCTTGAAGAGCGTATGGACCTCGCCCAGAGGAGTTCGTCTATGATTCTCGCATTGCGCCGCAAGGTGAACATCAAGGTGCGCAAGCCTCTCGCAAAGATTGTCGTGCCAATCCTCGATGACACCCTCCGCGAGCAATTCGAGAAGGTCAGAAACCTGATTCTCAACGAAGTGAACGTCAAGGAGGTGGAATATATCTACGACACCACCGGCCTCATCACAAAGAAGATAAAGCCAAACTTCAAGACTCTCGGCAAGCGCTACGGAAAGCAGATGAAAGAGATTGCCGCAGCGTTCCAAACCCTTGACCAGAAGATTATTGCAGAGATTGAGAAAGCTGGTGACTATTCATTGGCACTCCCTTCGGGAAATGTGGAACTTACAAGTGCAGATTATGAAATCACCTCAGAGGATATGCCCGGATGGCTTGTTGCGAGCGAAGGTAAACTGACGATTGCCCTCGACGTCAATGTCACCCCCGAGCTTGAAAGGGAAGGAGTTGCCCGTGAACTCGTGAACAGGATTCAGAATCTCAGGAAGGATAGCGGATTTGAAGTCACTGATCGCATAAATGTCGTGATTGAAGATCGCGAAGAGATAAAAGATTCTCTTACCCAATTTTTGGACTATGTCTGCGGACAAACCCTTGCAGAATCGCTCCAGGTGGGAAATCCCATAAACGGACACAAGGTTGAGTGGGAAGATGGCGAGCTTGAGATAGCTTTGGAGAGAATTTAGACACTACTAAATTTTGCGTAAGTGCAGAATTATTCATACATTTACAAAATAAAAACTTAAAGCTATGGCAGACAAAGAATTAGTAAGGTACAGCGACGAAGATCTCCAGGAGTTCAAAGAGTTGATTCTTGACAAGCTTGCACAGGCAAAGCAAGATTATGCAATTCTTGCCAGTACCCTCAACCACAGTTCCAGCAATGATACAGAGGATACTTCTCCTACATTCAAGGTGATGGAGGAGGGAGCTTCGGCCCTTTCAAAGGAGGAGGTCGCTCAGCTTGCGGGACGTCAGGCAAAGTTTATTCAGAATTTGGAGGCAGCCCTAATCAGGATAGAGAATAAGACCTACGGCATCTGTCGCGAAACGGGCAAACTCATCCCGAAGGAGAGATTGAGACTGGTTCCTCACGCCACTCTCAGCATAGAGGCTAAAAACATAAAGAACCGCTGATGAAATTCTCGAAAGGGGCAAAGCTATCTCTGCTTGTTGTCGTTTTGTTTATCATAGACCAGATTATCAAAATCGTGGTCAAGACGAATATGACCATCGGCGAAACCATTCCGGTGCTTGGCAACTGGTTTTGCATTTCTTTTGTCGAGAATGTAGGGATGGCGTTTGGGATGGCGTTCGGAGGTGCAATAGGCAAGTTGATTCTCACCCTCTTCCGCATTATCCTCAGCGGCTGCATCATCTGGTATATCAACAAGCTCCTCAAAACGGACGATGTCCCCACCGGTGTGCTTGTCGGTCTTTCACTCATTTTATGCGGCGCTCTCGGAAATATCATTGATTCAATGTTTTACGGAGTCATATTCAGCGAAAGTACCCCTATGCAGGTGGCCACTGCATTCCCTCCCGAGGGGGGATACGGCAAGTTTCTGTTCGGGAAAGTCGTCGATATGTTCTATTTTCCCATCATAGACACCGTTTGGCCGGAGTGGATTCCCGTGTTGGGAGGCAGACCCTTCCGCTTTTTCAACGCAATCTTCAATTTTGCAGATTCTTGCGTAACCTGCGGCGGTATCTATCTGGTGATTTTCCAATGGCGATTCTTTGGCAGAACCAACACTGAAAACACAGAAAAATCAGTCGATTAAGAAGTTTATCACAAATAATCGGGGCCGGCTTGAAATCTCTCAAACCGGCCCCGGATGTTTAAACTCAATAACCTTTTAAATTGTTTTTGGCTCTCTCTCCTTTGCTATATCCGTATGGACGATTCTGCCCATAAATTCGGTGTCGTTGATTGCTGCCATGGCCGCTTTTCCCTGCTCGTCATCGGGCATCTCCACAAAACCGTAGCCACGAGAGCGATGCGTCTCCTTGTCAACTATAATTCTGGCATTTATAACTTCCCCAAAAGGGGCAAAAAGGGAGATGAGATCGTCTCTTCTCGCTTTGAAATTAAGTCCGTAAACAAATATGTTCATAATGATATTCTTTTGTTATTAACTTAACAAAGGTAAGTAATAAATACTATAATGCAAATAAATTGTAATAAATTGCTTTAATCTACTTATATAATATAACTAAGTTTTCTTAATTGAGAGAGGCAATTGTCTTCAGAATGGCGTTCAGAAGATTGATTGCACTTGCCAGAACAGTGGAGATAGCCCCCTCTAATTCAGGCACTGACGCCATTGCGGCAGAAACAGGGACGAGGTAAATGATTGCACTTGTGAGGGGAATCGCCAACAGGTTCGTGAGCATAAAATATTT
>JABUTQ010000429.1 GCA_021443605.1 Bacteroidales bacterium
TGCTCCCCTTCCCTCACAACCCAGTCGAGACTGTCCAAAATTGTGCGGCTGTCATATTTTATGCTCACGTTCCTCAATCGGATAATCTCTTTGGGATAATGTTTCTCAAAATATGTTTTACAATCCATATCTTCCACAATTTCACCATTTTCCACACGGATTATCCTGTTTATGAATGGAGGAATCTCCTCTTCCCTTGAGAGGATGAGGACGACGGAGAGAGAGGTCAGCTCAAGAATCTGCGAGAGGAGTTTTGTAAGGAGTGTCCTTGCTGCAGGGTCGAGACCTATATAAGGATTATCAATTACAAGGATAGCAGGAATCTTTATCAATGCTTTGATAATCTGATATTTGCGAAGCTCGCCAGATGAAAGTGTCACTAACGGGCGATCGAGCAGATCTTTCAGACCGAAAAGAGCGGTCAACTCATTGAGTCTTGCCAATGCCTCACGGGGATTGTCGGAAGCCTCTGCTTCGTCTGATAGTATCTTCTCCACAGATGGAGTGTCAACCCCGAGGGTAAACAAATTCCACCTCTGCTGCATAAAGAAATCCCTGTCGGCGGAATATCCGTAAGAGTCCCTGAAAGTCAAGAATCGTACATCCTGTCGGCGTGCAAGGCTTTTTGTGAGAATCGTTTTACCGGAAGCATTGTCTCCCACTACGGCTATTCTGCCTCCACTTATCGGAATATCAAGTTGTTGCATCGCTATAGATCTCAGAATCTTGCCTTATAGGCTTGTGCATCAAAGTTCCATTTTCCCTGGGCACGCATCACCATCTCCACGGCATTCCTGACACATCCGCACCCTCCGTTCTTTTCGGAAACTATGTCAGATGCTTCCTTCACCTCTTCCACGGCATCGGCCGGACAGAGCCCTATCCCACATTCCATTAACGGGCCTATATCCGGCAGATCATCGCCTATAAACATCACATCTTCAGGACTTAAACTATGTTTGTTACAAAAGTTTTCAAGCTCCTCGACCTTTGCTCTTGAGCCGAGATACACGTCATCGAGCGGTACACCGCAAGAGCGGAACCGCGCAGGAATAGATGCGGATACACCGCCGGTAATGATACCGACTTTATATCCTTGCATCACAGCCATCCTGATAGCAAAAGTGTCTTTTACGTTGTAAGTCCTGAACAATTCTCCATCGAGGTCACAAAGGATTCCACTGTTTGTAAAAACTCCGTCAATATCAAAAACGAATGCCTTTATATTTTTTAAATCTGTCATAATATTCTTGTAATTAATATGTTATTCCCATTCGGAAATCCCTTTTCTCTCCTTTTCAGATAGGATGTTCTTATGGAATACAGGTGATTCTATCCCTTTTTTGAGCTGTGAGCAATAATCGTCCAGCACTTTGAATGAAATCTTTGAGAGGGGAATGATTGCGGCCAGGTTGCATAGTGTAAGCAACGCCATCATTATATCCACGAAAACCCACGCAGTATCGAGGGAAACGAATGCTCCGAGCAACACTATCGCGCAAACGCTCAGTCTGTAAATGACCATCGGGAGCTTTTTCTGCGAAAAGAAGCGGATGTTGGTTTCGCCGTAATAGGTGTTTCCCAAAACGGAACTGAATGCAAAAAAGAAGATTGCAAGGGTGACGTAAATGACAGCTCCTCCGCCCACTTCGTTTTGGAGCGCCGCCTGTGTGAGGTTGATGCCGTCTAAAGTGCCGTCGAGGGGAGCGCCGCTTGCCAGAATGATGAAGGCTGTGCATGAGCACACCACGAGGGTATCCACAAAGACTCCGAGTGCCTGCACAAGTCCTTGACTTGCAGGGTGATCTATGTCTGCAGTTGCAGCCGCATTAGGTGCGGAGCCCTCTCCCGCCTCATTGCTGAAAAGTCCCCTTTTGAATCCCTGCATCACTGCCGCGCCTATCCCTCCGCCGACGGCCTGCTCCCAGCCGAAGGCACTGCGGAAGATAAGTGCAAAGATGTCGGGAATCTTGGTGATATTCATTCCAATGACCACAATTGCGAGCAGCAGGTAGCCGAGTGCCATTATCGGCACGATTATCTGGCTGATTCCTGAAATTCGGTGTATTCCTCCGAAAATGATGACGAAAGTCAATATTGCAAGAAATATCCCTGAAACCACCGGTGGAACATCAAAAGCGTTTTCCATCGCTGCGCATATAGTGTTGGACTGCAGCATATTATACGATATACCAAAAGTTAGGGTAATCAAGACGGCAAATACTACTCCGAGCCATCCTTTTCCCAGACCGTGTTTCATATAGTATGCCGGACCACCGATGAAAGAGTCTTTTCCTCTCCTCTTATATACCTGTGCCAGAGTAGATTCCACAAAAGATGTCGCAGCCCCGAACAAAGCTATCATCCACATCCAGAATACTGCGCCCGGGCCACCGACTACGATTGCAGATGCCACGCCCGCCATATTTCCGGTGCCGACACGAGATGCAAGGGATACTGAGAAAGCCCTGAAAGAAGATATTTTTTTCTTTTCAGTGTCTTTGTCATCATCCTTGTCTCCTCCGCCGAACAACAGCCTGCACATCCTTCCGAAGAGACGGAATTGCACTCCGCGGCTGCGGAAAGTAAAATATAATGCACATATAATCAACAGTGCAACAAGTATATAGCTCCACAGATATTCATTTATTTTGTCGAGAATGGAAATCATATAAAGATATTTGTTTTAAATTTGTCGGCAAAGATACACTTTTTGGTTTTGTGTTACTAAACCTTTGTTATTGCAATTAGTCTAAAATTCGAAATAAATATTGACAAGTTATGAAATCATTATTAAGAACACTGGCAATCACTTTTATTGCAACCATTTGTGTGACAAATGCTTTTGCCCAAGATCCGGCTCAAAGGCAGAGAGAGCACAGGCAAGATACATCAATCAGAGCAAACAGACCTCCGATGCAGGATACGACAAAACGCAGGCCTCATGGCAAAAGGCCGGACCGTGCAACAATTATAAAAAATGCGGAGCAGGAACCGATTCCCGAAGTAACTGCTCTGTTAAAGAACAATGACGGATCCTACACAGTGAACACAAGCGCCATCGGAGCGAAGGTCATCGGTTTCAACGGACGAGTTCCCCTCCTTATCAAAATCAGCAAAAAAGGTGTGGTTGAGAAAGTTGAGGCACTTGAAAACAAGGAGACTCCAAGATTTATGGAAAGGGCTTCCGCCATCCTCGACAAATGGAACAACCTCAAAGTGAAGAAGGCTTTGAAAAAAGACGTTGATGCCGTAAGCGGTGCCACATATACCTCAAATGCAATCAAAGAGAATGTGCGTCTCGGACTTGAATATTATAAGAAGAACAAATAGAGTCTTTCTTGGTTATTGAACGCCAAGGCAATAATCGCATACGCCGCAGTTGTGGTCGCTTTCCTGACCGAAATATCGCAGGAGCACCCGGCTGCGGCACTCTTTTGAAGTGACATACAGAACCATTGCTTCAGCTCGGCTTTCGCTCCGTGACAATCTGTCTTGATAATCTTTTTCGCTCAATCGCAAGTTCTTCTCATACAATCGTTCACAAGAGAAAGAAATGATTGGAGACCGAAGTTTTGGGATATATCTCAATATGTGTTTGGCATTGAGCCGTTTGAGCTTTTCTTCCACAGCTAAGACGGAATAACGTCCGAAAGATGCGATATGTTCCTCGTCTATTGTGACATAGCCGTTGAAGATTCCAGGATAGAGCCGCATAAGCACCTTGATGAAAGTGTCCAGTTCTTCCGAATTGAGTTGAATGTTGTACAGTTCGTCTCTCCCAACTGTTATCGATATCTTGGACGGAATGTCAATTTCTTCTGTCAATGTCCAATAACCGGCTGTCTCTATGTATTTTATGGCATAATATGCCTGAGCCTGCTGTAGTTTGAATTTATTGCAAAATTCTTCAAGATTGAACTTGTACCCTTCTCCGGCTCCATTTTCATAAGCTACTCCGAGGAACTTGAAAACCTGTTGGTATATCTGTCTGATATAATCCAATGGCTGATACATAGTTTTGTTGATCTGGCGCAGTCTCTTGAGGTCGGTGTCGTTCCAAATCAATAGGGCGTATGACTTTTTTCCGTCTCGTCCGGCCCTGCCGGCTTCCTGAAAATATGCTTCAGGCGAAGAAGGCATATCGTAATGGCACACAAAACGAACATCTGGTTTGTCGATACCCATACCGAATGCGTTTGTGGAAACAATGATTCTCCTGTCTCCTTTTTTCCATGCGTCTTGGGCGGCTTGTCTCACTTTCTTCTGCATTCCGGCGTGATATGGCAG
>JABUTQ010000294.1 GCA_021443605.1 Bacteroidales bacterium
ACCCCCGAATCGAGCATAACTTTCCACGGCCAAACCTTTATCAGAGAGCCTGCCATAAGGCCGGTCAACAGGCAGAGTGTGCCGTTGTAATACTTCTTCAAAAGCCACGAAAGGAGATGAGAGAAACTGAGGATTCCAATCACAGCTCCTACGACGAATATAAGGAGTATCGTAATGTTGAATGAACTTACCGCCTCCATCATAAATGCATATTTTCCAAGGAGGAGCAATATGAAACTTCCGGAAATTCCGGGGAGAATCATTGCGCAAATTGCAATGGCCCCACATAAAAATATGAACCACAGACTGTTGCTCGTCTCACTTGGAGACACGAGGCAAATCATTGCACCAACCCCCGCACCAATTAGGAAAGAGAGCAGATAGGTCCATTTGAACCCTTTGATTTCTCTCAGGATAAAGAATATCGACACCAATATCAGTCCAAAGAAAAAAGACCATATTGCAATCGGATGATTTACAAGCAGATACTGCATCAGTTTGGCAAGGGAGAAGATGCTTATAAGCACTCCGGAAAATACCGCTACCAGAAACCATCCGTTGATTGCCTTCCAGAATTCTTTAATCTTTCCGGAGAAAAGCAGCTTGAAAGATGCGAGATTGATAGATTTTATTGAATTGATAAGCTCCTCATAAATACCTGTGAGAAAAGCGATTGTACCACCGGATACTCCTGGTATGACATCCGCCGCTCCCATAAATATTCCCTTAACTGCAAGGAGGATGTAAGATGAAAATTTTCTCATTTTTAAAAGAATCACCGGAGGGGATGACTCCTGCTCCGGTGATAACTCATTGATTATAGATAAATCTTATTTGTTCTCATTAGAGATTGCGGCTTGTGCTGCTGCGAGGCGTGCGATAGGAACGCGGAAAGGTGAACAAGAAACATAGTTCATACCAATCTTATGGCAGAATTCCACTGATGAAGGCTCACCGCCGTGCTCACCGCAGATACCAATCTTCAAATCGGGACGGGTTGAACGGCCACCGTGTACGCCAAACTCAATAAGCTTGCCGACAGATTCCTGGTCAATCTTCTGGAACGGGTCGAAAGGAAGAATCTTGTTGTCAAGATAATCTTTCATAAATCCTCCGATGTCGTCGCGGCTGAAGCCGTAAGTCATCTGGGTGAGGTCGTTGGTACCGAAAGAGAAGAACTGTGCAGTGCGGGCCATACGGTCTGCAAGGATTGCAGCGCGAGGGATTTCAATCATAGTACCGAAGAGGTAAGGGATATCCCTGTCGTATTTGAACTCGACGTCCTTGTGAACCTTATCGCAGATTCTCTTCTGGAAGTTCAACTCATTGACAGAGATGGTAACAGGAATCATAATCTCAGGACGAGGATCAAAGCCGGCATTGTAAAGCTCTGCGGCAGCCTCAAAGATTGCGCGGAACTGCATCTCTGAGAGGGCGGGGAAACTGATACCCAAACGAACTCCACGGTGTCCCATCATCGGGTTGACTTCGTGAAGCGACTCGCCACGCTTCTTGATTTCTTCAACAGAGATACCAAGCTCATTTGCAAGCTCTTGCTGCTTGTCGTTAGTCTGAGGAACGAACTCATGCAAAGGCGGGTCGAGGAGACGGAAAGTAACAGGTTTGTTGTTCATCACCTTCATAGTGGCCTTTACTGATTCCTTGACATAAGGCTCAAGCTCGAGAATGGCCTGGAGTCTTTCACTCGGAGTGGTGGTGTGGATAACCTTGCGGAGCTTTGCAAGAGGGGCTTCGCTGTTCTTTCCATAGAACATATGCTCGATACGGAACAATCCGATACCTTCGGCGCCAAATTCGAGGGCTTTCTGTGCATCATCAGGATTGTCTGCATTGGTGCGGACACCGAGCTTGCGGTATTTGTCAACCATTTTCATAAAGTTGATGAAGCGAGGATTCTCGCTGGCATCCATTGTGGCAACAGGGCAGTCATAGACATATCCCTTTGTACCATTCAATGAGAAAATATCACCTTTATGATATACTTTCTTGCCAATCTTGAGCACGGTTTCGCCATCCATACGGGTAATATGTACGGCGTCGCACCCTACGATGCAGCATTTGCCCCAGCCGCGAGCCACGAGAGCGGCGTGTGAAGTCATTCCGCCAAGTGCGGTGAGAAGGCCTGCAGCGGCACGCATACCTTCAACGTCTTCAGGATTAGTCTCTTTGCGGACAAGGATAACTTTCTCCTTACGTGCAGCAGCTTCTACTGCATCTTCACTTGTGAAGACAATCTTGCCGACTGCTCCACCGGGGCCTGCGGGAAGACCTTGTGCAATCACTGTAGCCTCTTTTTCTGCCTTCGGGTCGAGAATAGGGTGGAGAATCTCGTCAAGCTGTGCGGGACTTACGCGCATCACGGCGGTCTTCTCATCGATAAGACCTTCTTCAACCATATCCATAGCCATTGTGAGGGCTGCGATACCGGTACGTTTTCCTACGCGGCACTGGAGCATCCAAAGCTTGCCGTCTTGGATGGTAAACTCGATATCTTGCATGTCGCTGAAATGCTTCTCGAGGTTTGAGCGAATTTCATCAAGCTCCTTATATACCTCAGGCATAGCGGTTTCGAGAGATTTGAGATTCTTGTTGTGTTCGTTCTTTGTGGCTTCGTTGAGGGGATTCGGGGTGCGGATACCTGCAACCACGTCTTCGCCCTGTGCATTGATGAGCCATTCTCCGTAGAACTTGTTTTCTCCTGTGGCAGGATTACGGCTGAAAGCCACACCTGTTGCAGAATTGTCACCCATATTTCCGAATACCATAGACTGCACGTTCACGGCTGTACCCCAATCATCGGGAATGCCCTCAATCTTTCTATAGGCAATGGCGCGTTTTCCGTTCCAAGATTTAAACACGGCACCGATACCGCCCCAAAGCTGTGAGTAAGCATCATCGGGGAACTCTTTGCCGAGCACATCCTTGACTCTGACCTTGAAAGCGTCGCAAAGCCCCATAAGGTCTTCAACTGTGAGGTCGGTGTCGCTCTTGTAACCCTTTTCTGCCTTGAGATCAGCGAGCATTCCGTCAAGCTGTACGCGGATTCCCTTGCCATCTTCGGGCTCAATCCCTTCGGCTTTCTCCATAACCACGTCCGAATACATCATAATCAGACGACGATATGCGTCATAAACGAAACGGGGATTCTTGGTTTTTGCAATCAAACCGGGGATTGTAGCTGAACAGAGACCGATGTTGAGGACGGTCTCCATCATACCGGGCATAGAGCTTCTTGCACCTGAACGGCAAGAAACAAGGAGGGGATCCTTTGCGTCTCCGAATTTTCTGCCCATTATCTCTTCTGTAGCCGCAAGGGCTGCATTCACGTCAGCTTCAAGTTCTGCGGGATATTGACCGCCAAGATCGAAATACTCTGTGCAGCATTCGGTTGTGATTGTAAAACCTGCGGGAACAGGCATTCCGAGTGTACACATCTCTGCAAGGTTCGCGCCCTTGCCACCTAACAAATTACGCATGGAGCCTCTGCCTTCAGCTTCTTTGCCTCCAAAACGATAAACTCTTTTTACCATAGATACAGTTTGTATTAATTATTATATTGTTGTTTTCAATTTTCGTAAATTACAAAGTTATAAATTTTATTGAAAAGTTAAAAATTATTCAATATTTGTTCCAAGCTTATTACATTTGTATAAATTATTGAAGCTATACTATGAAAAAATTTCTTTATACATTGACGATTGCTTTAACGGTTATATCACTGCCGGGCTGCAAGACGACCAATCAAAGTTCTGAAAACAAAGATAACAATCAGGATATGAAAACTTTAATCATCAAAGATTTGGACAAATCGGCATCCGAAAAAATGGAGCTGACAGACATCGTAAATGTTCTTGACAAGGAAAAGATTGACTATCAGCCTATTGATATAGTAAACTGGAAAGCGTTCCCATATCAGCCGCAAGTTTCTTTCAGGATAGCCTGGAGTTCAGAAACAAACGAGATATTCCTCCAATACAAAGTGAAAGAAAATGGGATAAGGGGGACTTACGGGCAAGATAAAGGCGCTCTTCCTTATAAGGACGACTGTGTGGAATTTTTCTTTTCGCCGGGTGCGGATTCCTGCTATTACAATCTGGAACTCAACTGTATAGGATATGGCACACTGGCCTGCCACAGGCCAGACGCGGAGACAGTCCGTTACGGAGACGAGGTGTTGTCGAAGATTCGCAGGGCATCTTCTCTTGGAAATGAGGTAATCGGGATGAAAGAAGGGGAATATGAATGGAC
>JABUTQ010000125.1 GCA_021443605.1 Bacteroidales bacterium
CATCCTGCCAGCATCAGTGATGCGATGGCGAGGGTAAGTAGTTTCTTCATAAGTTATAATATTGATGATTAATTGTCTAATTTTCAGGGGCTTTGATTTTTGCACCGCACTCTTCTGTGACCATCTTTTTCCAAGAATCGGGATAGCCGGGCTGGAGAGGTTTTGCAGGATAGCCATATCCGTTCTCGATGAACTTTCCGTCTTTTTCCTGCTTTACATTCCCGTCGAGGAACTTGACCAAGAGGAAGTTGTCCAGCTCTTTCCATCTCTTTACAGTGGCAGAGCCGGCCTCTGCGGCAAAGGCGGTGAGGAACGGAGAAACTTTGTCGGGATTGTTAGTTGCAAGCTGAAGTGCCTGTTTGTCAATCTCTTTTACTTTTTCGACATATCCGCTTTCAAGCTCTTTCTGCACTCGCTTTATTTCCCCAATCACGCGGTCGTAGAAGAGATATTTGAAATGGGCGAGACGATTGAAAGTCCAGAATGCAGAAGTTTCAGAATAATGAAGTATATCTCCGTTGCCGGTACGATATTCGATAGGTGCCTCATTTATAGAGCAATAGAAAGGAGTATATACAGTGGAGTTTGTGTCGTCCACACCAAACCAGATAATCCCGCCTATCTGGTCTGGGAGCCAGCTGCGGCTTTGGGCGATGAATGAGAATCCAGTCTGCTGAGTCTCGGTAGGGCGCTCGTGGAAATATTTCTCCCCTTCATATTCCCAGCGGAGGGGCATCCACCTGTATGGACTGTGGAATGGGCCTGCTCCGGCATCCAAAGTTTTGTCCAACTCAGTGTCCTGGAAGTGGTTGCGCATAAAGCCCATCATATCCTCAACGGAGATCTTACGATTAGGTTTTACAAAAAGCGGCATTCTGTGGGAAAGATCCTTTCCTGTGGCATAGTCCCAGTACTCCTCCATACCATCGCAGATGGCATTGAACATCATCCACACCCGTAGCTCGCAGCTCCTTGCTCCGGAAAAGTCAATGGGGGCGTATGCCTGGCAGAAATCAAAATCCTTGTCCTTGCCGTTGAAATATCCTTTGCTGCGTGCAAAATCTATTATATCGTGTTTGTAAATCACCTCTATATCAGGATTATACAACTTTTTCCAATCTTTGTCCGTGATGGATTTCTTGCCATCTCTCAAAGGGAAGGTGGTGATGCGTGCGGCGTTTGCGTGTCCCGAAACATACCCTTCAGGCACACGGATTGCCACCCATTCGGCTCCTTTGTCGGCATTGTACCTGTTCCCGTCCTTGTCAATCGCCTCTTTGTATCCTTTCCCCACAATCTCCATATACCACACTTCGTTTTTGTCCGAAATGGAGAAGGATTCTCCACTGCTGCCATAGCCGTATTCTTCCACTATCTCTGCCATAATCTTAATTGCTTCTCGTGCAGAAGTGCTCCTCTCGAGGGCGATAAACATAAGGCTGCCGTAATCCACGATTCCCGTGGGGTCTATCAGCTCATTCTTTCCACCAAAGGTGGTTTCTCCCATAGCTACCTGATTTTCATTGATATATCCTATCACTTTATAGGTATGAGCCGGCTGCGGAACGCTTCCTCTGGGCTGGTTCGATCCTCTGTCATAGCATATTCTCATACTTCCGGCAGGCCAGTCGGCGGCTGGGGTGAAGTACAACTCGCCATATCTGATATGGGAGTCTGCCGCGTAAGTTATGAATACCGAGCCGTCTGCCGATGCCCCTTTTGAAACCAGAAAGTTTGTGCAGGCATAGCCATTAAATGCTGAAAGACAAAGAGTTAATACCAAAGATGGAAAAAATAGTCTGCTATGTTTCATAATGGTTTTGATTACAAAATACTTCTACAAAGGTAACAAAAAGAGAAAAAAATAACTACTTTTGCAAGGATAGATTTGTTGTAATCCACATTTTTACTAAAATATACTAACTACTTGAAAATGAAAAAATTAAATGTCAAAATCGGAGGTCTTGCAATTGTTCTTGCAATGAGTTGCCAGATTGCCTCCGCTCAGCATCTGCCCTCACCATCTCTCTCTACCAAGGTAAAGGCAGAAGCTTTCAGCAAATCACAGGTAGAGCCACTTTCAACTTTCATGACCGATTTTATGGGGCCTCGCCTTGCAGGATCTCAGATGAAATTCCGTGCAGAAAAGCTTGTGGTTGACAAACTTAAAGAGATGGGATTTTCGAATGTCCGCATCGAAGTTGCCCTTGACAACTTCACTAAAGGCAGCTGGGACAACGAGAAGAACTATGTGGCGATGACCGCGCCGTATTATTGCAGTTTCGCAGCAAACCCCAAAGCTTGGAGCGGCAGTACAAAAGGGCTTGTGAAAGCAGAAGCGGTGCTTGTCGATATCTCAAGTGAGAAAGATTTTGAACAATACAAGGGCAAGCTTGCAGGCAAGATTATCCTTATGCCTTCTACCCAGACCTACGAGATGAAATTCGAGCCTCTTGCCACAAGATACACAGAAGAGGAGCTTGCGGCTCTTGCAATAGATTCACGGGTATCATCAGGCGCTCGCCGCAATCCGAGGCCGCAGATGGATATGGCAGCCTACAACTTCCAGCGCCGTCTCCCTGAATTGCTTAAAAATGAGGGCGTTGTTGCTATCATAAGTGGAGGTGGTACATTCAATGTTCCATCTTCAAGAGGTGCCAACTACAAGCAGGGCGATCCTGAACCGCTTCCGGAAATCATCCTTCCTTTGGAAGATCACGGCCGTATGTGCCGTCTCGTCAAGATGGGTGAAAAGGTGGAAATGGAGCTTGAAATTCGCAACAAGTTCACTGAGAACAAAGTAATCAACAACGTGATTGCTGAAATCCCCGGCACGGATCCCAAGTTGAAAGATGAAATCGTGCTCATCGGTGCCCATTTCGATTCTTGGCACGGCAGCACAGGTGCAGCTGACAATGCTTCCGGCTGCATCGTGATGATGGAAGCAATGCGTATCATCAAGGCTCTGGGTATCAGCCCTCGCCGCACAATCAGACTCGCCCTTTGGGGTGGAGAAGAGCAGGGTCTCTATGGCTCAAGAGGTTACAGCCAGAGCTATCTCTACGATGCCGAAAAGAACAAAAAACTTGCAGGGTATGACAAATTTGCCCTTTATCTCAATATGGACAATGGTTCAGGACGTTTCCGTGGAATCTATCTTGAGCAGACAGATGCTGCCGTTCCTTTTATGGAAACTTGGATGGAGCCCCTCAAGTCTCTCGGATTCAACACTTTGACTCTTAGAACCACAGGTGGAACAGACCATATGTCATTCACCCGCCTCGGCCTTCCCGCATATCAGTTTATCCAGGATGAGCTCGAATATGACCGTACTTACCACACCGTGATGGACACTTACGAGCGTCTCTCTTTGAGCGACCTCAAGACAGATGCAGCCATCGTTGCTTGGCTTGTCCTCTGTGCAGCCCAGGATGATGACCGCATCCCCGCAAAGGAGGGGTATCCCCAGCCTCAGCCTCAGAGACCACCGATGATGTAGTCCTCACTTTAGAAGAGGGGAGATTCTTCGCTTCGCTCAGAATAACGCAATATCGTCATTCTGAGCGAAGCGAAGAATCTCCTCTTTTTTATGGCTGAATTTATCTTGGCTCAAGGTTATCGGTGTTCTACAAAACAAACAGGTCATCCATAACCACAACGTTCTGGAACGTCCCGCTATATTCGTTGTACTTGAGACCGTATGTGGTTACCAATGTGTTGTGTACTGCATATTTCTTCGGAAGGGACTCTTTAAGCAGATTGAAACGCGACGTCATCACCCTCTCATAGGATTGGCTTACCACATACTCCTCATTGTAGAACTTCATCTCGCACATATTGACGATATTGTCCTTTCTCTCAATGAGAAGGTCTATCTGACTGCCTTGGACGTCATCGGAGCCTTTTACTGCCCAAGCCGACTGCCTGCTTGCGACACCGGAAATACCGAGAGCCCGTTTAATTTGGTTGATATGCCGCAGACATACTTCCTCAAAGGCAAACCCCCTCCAACTTACCACATTTTGTGAAGTCTGATTTATTGTCCAGAAGTCCGCTTTGAGAGAGCTGTGCCCATTGACAAAATGCAGATAGAAAATGCAGAAAGGATCAATCAATTTGTATCTCTCACTCTTTCTTCTTTCGCCAAATGGGACATA
>JABUTQ010000386.1 GCA_021443605.1 Bacteroidales bacterium
TATTTCAAGGACCAAGAGAATTCCGGTTTAATGACAATGCCCGACATTGTCCCCGGCTCAAACAGCACGGTCAACATCGGGCCTATCAGTGCATAATTGGCAATTCCAAATACGACAGACAATATCGATAGCACCAAATATGGCGGCCAGTATCTGCCGTATGGTTTTGCGTAGGATAGAATTCTCTTGAAAGTATCCAAAATTATTCAGCCTTTTCTACGTAGGGGCGAACCTTGATAAGTTCAACCTTGAAAATGAGTGTCTGGTTAGGACCGCCGGGACCTCTCTGGCCATAAGCGAGATCTGAAGGAATCCAAAGGTTGAGCTCACCGCCTTCCTCTGCAAACATAAGACCTTCTGACCATCCTGAGATTACCTGATTGAGAGGGAATGAGATAGATTCGCCTCTTTCGTATGATGAATCAAACACCTTACCGTCAATGAGTTTGCCTTCGTAGTTAACTTCAACAGTATCCATTGCGCTAGTCGGTTTCACACCATTGCCTGCCCTTACAATCTGATACTGGAGACCATCTTCAAGGGTGACAACGCCGTCTTTCTTGCCGTTTTCCTCGAGGAATTTCTGTCCCTTTGCAAGATTCTCTTCTGCAACAAACATCATTCTGTTGTTCATGAATGCATTGAGAGTCTCGTTGATGAAATTGCCATCAAGCCCCTCAACTCCGTTAAGGGCATCTTTGTATCCTTTTATTATTTCAGAGAGATTCATATCTCCCATATCGTTCATAGTGATAATCATACCGAGGTTTGCACCCAATGCGTAGCTGGCTGAATCGACAGCAGCTTTTGAGATGCCTTTTGGCTGGGGATTAACTTTTGGTGATGTTACACAGGCAACAGCAACGAATGCAACGGCTGCAAGAGCCACAATTTTCAAAGATTTCATTTCTTTACGTTATATTTTTAATTGTTTATATTCTTCAAAAGCGTGCAAAGTTATAAATCTGTTTAAAATTAATTGCAAAAATTATTTGAATTATTGGACGCGTGCGCGTATAGGCACATCTTGTACAAAAGCCTGGCACCGACATTGGCATCCCACTCGTCATCACCGGGGGCAACCTCGCACAAGTCGAAACCTATTATCTTCTTGCCGGAGAATGCTATCATTTTCAAGAGATAGTCTGCCTGTCGGAAGAAAAGACCACCCGGCACCGGTGTGCCTGTATTGTGGCAGAGTTCCGGGCTGAGGCCATCTATATCAAAACTTATATAGACGTTTTCAGGGAGGTTGCTTACAATTTTCTCACATACTGAGTGCCAATTCTCACCTTTGAACAGCATTTCCGAGATTTTTTCGTCCGTAAACTGTTTGATGCGACTATCTTCCTCGGCTACAATCACTTCCTGACCACAATAATCACGCAATCCCACCTGACATAGCGACACGACCTGTGGAATGTTCTTCATTACATTATAAAAGATTGAAGCATGGGAATATTTGAATCCCTCATAAGCCTCGCGAAGATCGGCGTGGGCATCGATATGGAGAATCCCAAACGAATCGTATTTTTGGGAAATGGCCTTAATTGCGCCGTAAGGGACACTGTGGTCTCCCCCTATTATCCCCACTATCTGACCTTTGTCAATATGCTCTGAGGCTTTGGTCTCCACATATACGTTCATAATCTGGCAACTCTCATTTACCGCCTGAAGAACCGGATCGTCTTCAGGCACGTTTTCGCACTCTATCAATCTTGATATGATGCCCTCCGCAGATGTGCGCAAAAAGTTGTTGGCCTCCTGCATTTCATTGTCAATCGGCAAGGTTGCAATCTTGACTTTCCACGCATGGGGCACGTTTGCATCATACAAATCCACTTGCAAAGAAGCGTCAATTATAGCTTTAGGACCTTTGGAAGTACCTGGCCTGTAAGAAGTTGTAACATCCCAAGGAACAGGGATGAGTACTATCTCGGCATCGTCCGCAGACCAAGGCAGGCCGAAGCAGTTGCCGTTCGGGATTCCAATGCCATCGGGGTTGAAATCTTTATGTTCTTCCATATTTATATAAAATTCAGTTAAAAAAATTTTGATATAATCAAGTTTTACGGTAATTTAGTCAACGCAAAGGTAAATGTTTTTTTTTCAATGGAAATCAGTTCTTCCGAATTACACGCCAAACTTCAAGAATACTTTGGCTTTTCTACTTTTAAAGGAGACCAAGAAGCAATAATCAAACACTTGCTCAATGGCAACGATGCCTTCGTTCTGATGCCTACAGGAGGTGGAAAATCGTTGTGTTACCAGCTTCCGGCACTGTGTATGCCGGGCACTGCGATTGTGGTGTCGCCGCTCATCGCCCTTATGAAAAACCAGGTCGATGCCATTCGGGGGTTCGTGCACAACTGCGAAGGGGTAGCGCACTTCCTGAACTCTTCGCTTAACAAGACTCAAATCAACGAAGTGAAGGACGATCTTCTCAAAGGAGTAACCAAACTGCTTTATGTGGCCCCGGAGTCGCTTACCAAAGAAGAAAACGTTACTTTCCTGCGAAAAATAAAGATTTCCTTTTACGCGATAGATGAGGCGCACTGTATCTCCGAATGGGGGCACGACTTCCGGCCTGAATATCGCCGCATTCACGAGATTATCAATCAGATAGGGGCGGCTCCGATTATAGCCCTCACCGCCACTGCCACTCCAAAGGTACAGTCCGACATCCAGAAAAATCTCGGAATGACCGATGCAAAAGTGTTCAAATCTTCATTCAATCGTCCCAACCTCTATTACGAGCTTCGGGACAAGTCAAATCCAAAGAAAGAAATAATCAAGTTTATAAAAGAGAATCCCGGAAAAAGCGGAATCATCTATTGTCTAAGCCGCAAAAAGGTTGAAGAAATTGCAGAGCTCCTGAATATCAATGGCATACGGGCACTCCCCTACCACGCTGGCCTGGATGCTGCCACAAGGGCTGCAAACCAAGACAGTTTCCTTTTGGAAAAAGTGGACGTGATAGTTGCCACAATCGCTTTCGGCATGGGAATCGACAAGCCGGACGTGAGGTTTGTGATTCATTACGATATACCCAAGAGTCTGGAGGGATATTATCAAGAGACAGGTCGCGCAGGACGCGATGGCGAAGAAGGCAAGTGCATTGCATTTTATAGTTATAAGGATATTCTGAAGCTTGAGAAATTCATGCAGGGCAAGCCCATTTCAGAACAGGAAATAGGCAAGCAGTTGCTGCTTGACGTGGTGGCGTATTCAGAATCAAACCAGTGCCGACGCAAGGTGCTGCTCAACTATTTCGGGGAGGATTATCCCGAAAAGAACTGCGGATGCTGCGACAACTGCATACATCCGAAGAAGCAGTTTGACGGTCAGGAAGAGATGCTCTTGGTAATAGAGCTCATCAACTCCCTCAAGGAAAATTTCAAAACAGAGCATCTTGCAGATATCCTTACAGGTGTATCCAACTCTATGATAAAGTCTTACAACCATCACAAACACGAATTGTTTGGAATGGGAAAGGACCGCACTGCTCGATTCTGGGCGGCAGTAATCCGCCAGGGACTTGTCCTTCACCTGCTTGACAAGGACATTGAAAGATACGGATTGATAACTGTTACTCCTGCCGGCCAAGAGTTTTTCGAATCTCCTCACAGTCTGCTTCTTACGGAAGATCGCGAGTTTGTTGAAGGAGAGGACGATGACGACGACGAGGCTGTAATTGCCGCCAAGAAGGGGAACGTATCCGGCAGTGGAGATCCCACCCTGCTGGCCATGCTGAAAGATTTACGCAAGAGTATGGCAAGACGGCTCAATCTCCCTCCTTGGGTCATATTTGCCGATCCCGCATTGGAAGAGATGACGATACGGTATCCGATTACGATAGAAGAGCTTAAAAGTTGTCAGGGCGTTGGAGAGGGGAAGGCCCGCAAATTCGGAAGAGAGTTCATTAACCTCATTGCCAAATATGTAGAAGAAAACGATATCCTCCGTCCGGACGACATTGTGGTGCGCAACCTTCCAAGCAAGACCACAAAACCATACATCATCCAGAGCATAGACCACAGGATTCCGTTTGAAGACATCGCCCGCAACCGCGATATGGAAATGGAAGATCTCTTGGAAGACATCGAGTCTATCGTCAACTCCGG
>JABUTQ010000003.1 GCA_021443605.1 Bacteroidales bacterium
GAAGCAGAACTTGATGCCCTTCGCCGCGATTTCGTGGCAAAGAACCCATCTTCGATAGCGGGTCTCTGGCTTATGGAAGATATGCTTATCCGCAGCCAGATTGAAACAGAAGCACTTGAAGAGCCTCTTTCAAGAGTTGATGCAAAATATCACGAAGGATATTTCTACAAGACCGTATTCGGGCGCGTGGAAGGTGCGAAAAAAGCAGCTGTCGGCAGGCCTTGCCCCCGTCTGGAAGGGACTACCCCTTCGGGAGAGCGTTTCAACATCGAGTCGCTTCGCGGAAAATATGTGATTATCGATTTCTGGGGTACCTGGTGCGGAGCCTGCATTGCAGGAATGCCGGCAATGAAGGCTTTCCGTGATGCCCACGCAGACAAGGTACAGATAGTTGGTGTCGCCCAAGGAAGCCCGGAAGATGAATGGAAGAGATTTATCGACAACAAGAAAATTGACTGGCCCAATATCCGCACAGGAAAGGGGGCAGACGACTTTATCGCCGCTTTCAACGTGCAGGGATATCCTACAAAGATTCTTATCAGCCCCGAAGGGACAATCCTCTATCGCGCCAGCGGAGAATCAGAAGAATTCTACTCAACTCTGGAATCACTGATCAAATAAGTAGTTTTAGGTAATTGAGGCTGCAGGAGAACTTCTCTTTGCAGCCTCTTTTTTTTATTTAATATATCAATTTTGAAATATAAATGCTATATTTGCACTCATAAAATATCAAGTTTGATATTATGGAAGATATCTTGATGTTATCGGATACGGAAATTACCGGGAAGATTTCCGCAAAACTGAAGGAACTCAGACTAAAGCAGAATGTATCGCGACAGGATTTGGCAGCAAGTTCCGGCGTTTCGATATCTTCTATAGTCCGTATGGAAGATGGCGAGATCAAGTCGTTTGAGTCGTTTCTCAGAATTTTGCGCACACTTGGAAAAATCGAAATACTTCTTCCTTTGGTAAAAGAGGAGGAGTTGAGCCCGGCCGAATATTTCAAATTGGTGCACAGCGCAAAGAAGAAACATCAACGCAAACGTGCATCTAAAAGCGTGATTATCAACAAACAGGAGGATTCAAAATGGTAGATGTTGCACAAGTGAAAATGTATGGCAAAACCATCGGCTATGTCAGATGGGATAAGCATTATGATATAGCACAATTTGAGTATGATGCCGAATTTGTGAGAAGCGGGACACAGCCATCGCCAATTATAATGCCGGTCAGAGAAGGGCGTATCTATAGTTTTGGCGATTTGAATCGTGAAACTTTCAAAGGGCTTCCCGGCCTGCTTGCAGACTCATTACCGGATACATACGGCAAAGCATTGTTTGACAAATGGCTTGCATTGACGGGGAGAACCAGTGGAAACACTATAGAAACGCTTTGCTTTATGGGGACAAGGTGTATGGGGGCGCTTGAATTTGAGCCGGCAATAGAAAGTGCTTATGGTAAAGAACAAAAATTTGAAATTGATGCCCTTGTTGATGTTGCACGAGAAGCTTTGACACAGAAGGATAGCTTTCAAGCCAATCTAAGCGAAGATAGGAAGGCTGCAATTGCCGAGATTTTACGTCTGGGAACCTCTGCCGGCGGACAGAGAGCAAAGGCGATAATTGCCTACAACAAAGAAACAGGCGAAGTTCGTTCCGGGCAGGTTGATGCACCGGAAGGATTTGATTATTACCTGATTAAACTGGATGGCGTTTCTGCCCAAGCAGGGTTTAAGGAGACTGAAAATTATGGCCGCCTTGAATATTCATTCTATAAACTTGTGAGGGCGTGCGGTATTGATATGACAGAGTGTTCTCTCATAGAAGAAAACGGCAGAGCCCATTTCCTTACCAAGCGATTTGACCGAATCAACGGAGAGAAGGTTCATATGCAGACACTTTGCGGAATCGCCCACTACGACTTCCGGTTGTTGAGAGGTTATTCCTACGAACAGGCCTTCAATATAATGCGCGGATTAAACCTCTTCTATCAAGAAGCACAGGAAATGTTCCGCAGGGTAGTATTTAATGTAGTTGTCCGAAACCAGGACGACCATACCAAGAACATTTCTTTCCTTATGAACAAACAGGGTAAATGGCGACTGTCACCTGCTTACGATATGGGCTATGCCTATAATCCAAAAGGCCTTTGGACATCTGCGCACCAAATGTCGATAAATGGCAAATTTGACGACATTACCCGCAACGACCTACTGGAACTTGCCGCACACAACAACATCCTCAATGCCTCGCAGATTATCAACGAAGTGTGTGACATTTGTGCCGGATGGCCTCAGCTTGCAAAAGAATGCGATGTCCCGCAAGCGATGATAGATGCAATTGTGCCAAATATGCAGCTCGCGTTGTAGGAAAATTATAGACGCATCTCAAGTTTCAAAACCCACCAATCCTTCTGTTTTTTAGGATAGTATGGGAAATAATGAATATATTTGCAGTTGCTGTCCCATATAGAATGGCAGACATATTAGAAAAGCGCATTTCGCTTGTTCCTTCAATGCAAACTTAGACACTTTGCCAAAAAGTACAGGAATGGGAGAATGGACGCTCTTCTTGGTTTGTACATATCAACGAACGATATAAACCGAGTGGAGTAGTTATTCAGTTACTATTCGTACTTTGGGAGTCTAAGCATAGCTTTACTGTATGTCTGGTATCTCTGTCAAAACAAAATCATCAAACTTGTATGGGAAGGAAGACTTTATCTATTGAAACTCAGAGCTTAAGATTGGTTTTTTAATATTGCTGTCCGCTTAAAGTCGGAGAGCCACAACATATTCATCCGCAGCGCTGTTAAAAAGGTGATGCGGATGATTTATATCTGAGGAAGAATAAAGATTTTTTATATTTTTGAAACCTTGTATCTCGTCATGCAGCGCTTTTCGGCGTCAAATTCAAGAGAGATGGCATAGATTGGCTTGCCTTGCGCCATATATGGGGCGATGTATTTGCGGTTAACAATTTGTTGATCAGCTGCTTCCAATCCGCCGTTGTCGGTCATCTTCAGCTCTATCACAAGGATGCATGTGTCATAGCGGCAGACGAGGTCGATGCGGCCGGTGGCAGTCTGTTTTTCCTCATCCACAAAGCAGCCTGCAAGATGCATTGCATTCTTGACGATAAAGCGGAATTTCTCCTCCATTGCATTGACGGAGTTGTCCTGTGAATATGGAGTGTCGGCAACGAGGGCTTTTAGCCCTTCCATAGCCTTCTCGACATCAAGCACATCAAGGCTATCATATATTATACGGATATTGGACTGAGTGTCTCTCGGGGATTTCTTGATGATGCGCGGCAGAATCTGTTCATACATAGCTGTTTTTACCTCAGTGTTTGGCATACCGAGGATATAGTCTCTACTTGTAGATCCTTTTATAGTAAGATACCCGGACTGGTAAAGGAACAGCGGCAAGTCGTGGTCATTGACGTCGGAACTCTGTATCTGACCCTTTTGAACCGGGATGTCATTGAAATCATTACCGCCCCAACCGATTCTGTCAACTGCATCCATCAGCATCTTTGTACTGCCGGAAGAAGCCCAATAGTCATCCAATCGCCTGTCACTTAGTGCATTTATAAGGCTGTATGGATTATAAATATCAATTCCATCCTCGCAGAAATGGTAGCCGTCGTAATGGTCCTTGATTGCTTGATAGGTCTCGTCCTCGGTAAGTCCCAACTTGTCGGCAAGGCGCAACACATAAGGGCGAAGCGTGGTGTGAACCTCCTCCTCAGTGATTCCGCAAATAGACTGATACTCAGGCCAGAAACCATTGACTTTGATGTTGTTTAAAACAGAGAAAAGCGATAGTCCCGTGAACTTGGTTATCCCGGTCAGAAAGATGAAACGGATGTAGCGGCTCTGGGATTTGAATACGGCGAAGAAATTCCGGTATGCGTCTTTCAGAGGCTCGTGTTTATCTTCGTTGAAAAGTGTGTGCTGAAGGGGATAATCGTATTCATCGACAAGCAAGACTACATTGCGTTGCCCTTGAGATATTGTCTTTATGAGAACAGACAATCTATCTCCCGGAGTAGATTCGATGTAGTCAATCTTGTATTGACGTTCATATCCGCGCAGTATCATTTCAAGTTTGCTCTTGAA
>JABUTQ010000138.1 GCA_021443605.1 Bacteroidales bacterium
ATGTTATCCACAATTGTTCTTCCAAAATATTCATTTCCAAGTCGATAGCTCACGTTTAACGTATTGAGTCTCACATAGGAGGCGTCGTAGAGCCAATAGTCTGAGAAAGTCCCGTTCGAGCCATCTCCGTATGGTGTCGCATTCGGAAAAGTGGTGGCAAGATAAGGCGAGTTCAGAATAGCGCTCATACCGGCTATCTTGTTGGATTGGTTATAGTTGCCCGTGTAACCGACATCGGTCATAGGCATTGACCAGAGTCTCTTGTTTCCTATTGAATAGGTAAACGTGCAACCTATGCTGAATTGAGTGCCGATGTATGCCTGAAGGCCGAATCCGCCAAAGAGCTTGGGAACGGCGGAACCGAGGTAGGTCTTGTCGTCGGTGGTGATTTTACCATCTCCGTTCAAGTCCATTAGGTAGATGTCGCCGGCGCTGTTGTATGCCTGCCAGTAGTAGTTAAGCGAACCGTTCTCGTTTCTGAGATTAAGTGCGGCAGCCTCTTCCGATGAGCCATAAAGTCTCATATATGACTTATAACCATAGAATTGGCCGATTTCCATACCCGCTTCCTTCTTGTCGTATGAGCCGCTGATTTGGGTTATGGCATCGTTGAATTTTTCAATTTTGGATTTGTTGGTAGAGCCGTTTGCATTGAAAGTGAGCTGCCATCTCGAGTTTTTCACGATATCAAAATCGAATGTAAATTCGAGTCCGTCTGTCCTTGTCTTGGCTACATTTCCGGTCATTGAACTGAATGACGAGCTTGGAGGAAGAGGCAGGTTATAGATGAGATTGTCGGATAGTTTGTTGAAGTAACCAACTGATGCTCTGATTCTTGAATTCCAAAACTCGGCCTCGAGGAATACGTCTGTCATCCAGGATTCTTCCCATTGGAGGTCTCTGTTCCCGATGTTGCTCGGATAGATTCCGGGAGATTCGTTGTATTGGGCTGAGCCAACCATAGACATCCACTGGTAGTTGCTCAGGTTCTGCGAGCCCGCCTTACCGTAGCTTGCGCGAATCTTTAAGTGCGAAATGTTCCTTCCAACCCAGCCGCTCTTCATCCAAGGCTCGTTCGAGATTGTCCAACCGATACCGGCAGATGGGAACCAACCCCAGCGCTTGTTGGGACCGAACTTTGAAGATCCGTCGTGACGGATTGTGAAAGTGGCAAGATAGCGGCTGTCGTAATTGTATTGTATGCGGCCAACCTGTGAGAGCATGGACTGCGCGTTGTAAGTTTCGCGCATATATCCCTTTGAAGCTGCATTGGAGAAACTGTTCAGCACGTCGTCATCCGGGAAATTACTTGCTGACATACTGTAAGTTGCTATCTGGTAGCGCTCCATAGAAGCGGTGATGCTGGCGCTGAGATCGTGCTTGCCGAATTTGTTTGCATAGAGCAGGGTATTGTCCCACAATTTTGTGTCCGATTTAGGTCTCGACCACGACCTGCTTCCGGTCGTAGTATTTGCAGTGCCACTTCTGTCATAATACAAACTCTCTGTGTTTGAGTAGTTTATACTTCCGGAAGAAGTAAACATCAGCCCCTTGATGATTGTCCATTCAATCTCTGCCATCGAGGTGATGTTCTCTCCGGTGGAAGTAGCAGTGCTGGCCAGCGTGGTATAGGGATTTTCCGTGTATGAATCTTTTGTGAAGATTGTGCCGTCTGCATTGAATCTCGGCAAATCTGGACGCACTTTCTTCAAGACACTGAGCATATAATCTTTGTCAGATGCATTTCTGGTGTTTCCCGCAACGTTTATCCTGAATTTGAGATTATCCCTGATTCTGGCTTCGAGTCTCACGCGGCCGTTGAACATTTTGCTATAGCCGGTCTTTACGATTCCTTGCCAATCGTGATATCCCAAAGATGCGAGATAGCTGATAGCTTTCGTCCCTCCTCTCAGGGTGAGGTCGTATTGCTGCTGGAGGGGATTTTGCGTCATAAGTCCCATCCAATAGTTGTCTTCGCCGTAAAAGGCACCTTTCTTATCAGGAACAAGAGCTGTGTTTATTTCACTCGAATTCATATTGAGAAAAGCCTGTTCATCGAGGTAAATGCGTGTGAAATAGTCCATTGCGCCTCTGTTGTAGAGCTCTTTCCTCACCGCAGCCCTTGTGAATTTGATGTAATCATCCGCAGTGAAATAGTCATATCCGTTGAAATTCATAAATTGCCATCCCACCTTGGCGTTGAATTCGAGGGTGGGCTTCATCCCCTCTTTTCCACTCTTTGTGGTGACCACAATCACTCCATTCGCCGCTCTCGAGCCATAGATTGCAGTTGATGAGGCATCTTTCAGAATATCAATGGATTCCACATCATTCAAATTGAGGGAATAAAGTACATTGGAAACGCTTCCATCCATTCCCGCGTTGTATTCGGGAATACCGTCTATCACCCAAAGAGGCTGGTTGTTGCCGCTCAGTGAAGACTGGCCGCGGATGATGACCGATACAGGAGAGGTCGGTGATGCCGATTGTATCTGAACGTTCACGCCGGCAGCCTTTCCCTGCAAAGTGGATTGGAGTGAGGAGCCCATAGGGATTGCCTTGATGTCGTTCGAGCCGATGTGCGAAATAGATCCGGTGACATCCTTGATTTTCTGGGTATTGCCATACCCGATAACAACTGTTTCGTCGAGCATTGCAACATCCTGAGTCATAGTCACATTCAAAACGGAGCGCATACCCGCTACAATGTTTTCCTGATGTTCCTTGAATCCCACAAAAGAGAAAATCACCTGATTGCCGGGAGCCACATCCAATGCGTATTTCCCGTCGATGTCGGTGATTACTCCGTTTTTAGACCCTTTCACAAAGACATATACTCCCGCGAGGGGTTCTTCCAGATTGTCGGTCACTGTACCCGACAATTTAAAGCTTTTGTCCTGAGTGCCATTGTTTTGCGCCGACAATTGCGACACGAACAGTAACGGTACCAAAAACAGTGACAAAAGCCGTAAGAAGTTTTGATGATTTGAATACATAGGTTTTTGTTTGGTTAGTAAATAGTGTTTAGGATTATCTACTAAATACCCTTCGAGGGGGAAATAGGTTAATTTGAGGGCACAAAAAAAGCAGGTCCCAAAACGGAACCTGCCCTTTATTTTTGAAAGAAAATCTTCTACATACTCCTTATGAAAAGTTCAAGGACTTTCGCCTTCAGCTCTTTCCATCTCCCCATTATCATACTTGCAAAGTTGCAGGTATAATCTGTGAGAAGTTTCGCAGCCTCATCGTCCTTACCCTCTTTGATGAGCTTTTCTGCCTCAGTCTCAACGGCTTTTCCAAACATGAACATCTGTTTCTCAAGGGTAGCCCTTTCCGGCTCGAGAATCTTGCGGGATTTGCCCCAATCAATTGTGGCAATGCGGTTTGTCTCGCGGAATGCCCAGATTGCGGCATCTTCGCGATAACGGTGCTGACCGCATACGTTGAATGCGTCGGGGAGTTTTTCAGTGCCGCAATAAATCGGAAATCTCGGGCTTTGAGCGGGGTTATCGAGCTCCATATATGCCACACCGCCAACTGCATCGGGGAGCCAGTTGCGAAGCTGGATTACGTGGGCGTATGAGCATTGAATCACTGCCACGGTGCGGGTCCTCTTGGTGACGTCCGGCTTGAGCTGGTTGAGAAGAGTCCTCATATCGGTGGTCATAAACACGCTTACGGGATATACTGTCTCATCGTATTCATCATAAGTGGCATTTGGATAGATGCCGCCTGTCTTAATCTTCCTATGGACGTTGATTCCGAGATTTTTGGTCATATCAAGGTCTGTCCCTTCGTATGTCGAGCGGAAAAGCTCGAGCATAAGTTCCGGAGTGACAGGCATTTCCGGTTTTACGGAAAATGGAAGCTCATCGGCATCCATCGAGAGATTCAATGACGGGGCAAGTTTGTTGAGGATATAATATTCGCGTACCGAGAAAGGCTTGACACCGCCAACCACTTTGTGGAACACCAGCGGACCTTTGCCATCCCAATAGCCGAGTTTCTGTGCCCTCTCTTTCAAATCGCTGCTGTAGAGGAAATTGTCTTTGTCGTTGAAATCAATTTTTCCGATACGGGAGATATTTGCAGAGATTCCCACGTGGTCGTCCGGAAT
>JABUTQ010000070.1 GCA_021443605.1 Bacteroidales bacterium
AATGAATCTCTCAGGGAAGATTTCATAAAGGAAGTGTGGCAAAAGAACCCATCTTTGTCTTCTCTCTTCGATTATAGGGAAAGTGTGGCGGCAGCGTATGTCTCTGCATCGTACATGGTTACTCCGCAGTTCAGTCTGAAAGGGGGATTGAGGGGCGAATACACATTCTCCAACGGAGATTGGAAAAGTGCGTCTGAAAAGAGCAATCGTCGGTATTTCAATCTGTTCCCTACTTTTTTTGCAGGATACAATATCTCCCAGAACGCAATGCTTGCCCTCTCTTATACCTATCGAATCGGAAGACCTTCATACTCGCGTCTCAATCCGCAGAGGGTATATGTCGATGCCACTTCAAATCTCGAGGGAAATCCTAAACTTCAGCCGGAATTCACACACCAGGTCTCCTTGACTGCCATACTGATAAAACATCTGAGTATCACCTTGTTATACCAAAGGACAAACGACCAGATAATCCAATCCCCGGGCATCGATTATGAAAAGGGAGAAAATGTGATAAAGTGGAGCAATTTTGGCAGCATGACATTTACGGGAGGTGCCATATCCCTCTCCGAAATGCCAATCACAAACTGGCTGACAGTAAATGCAAGCATCAACGATTTGTTCAATATAAGTCGCGATTACTCAGGGACTTACCGCCGGACAGGCAATATGTTCAATGCCAATGCCCAATTTACTTTCCTCCTCCCCAAAGAGTGGAAAATTGAAATTGGGGCAAGATATGTGGGAGGCGTCTATGCCGGATATCTCAAGACTCATCCACAGTATAATTCATTCGGCGGTGTGAAGAAAGATTTTCTTGACGGCAGAGCCACAATCGCCCTTAACTGCACGAACCTGCTGCTGAATTCGGGTGTTGACGTTGAGATGTACAACGGAGACAAGATGGTAAGCATGTTTAAGCAAGACTTCAATGAAGAAAAGATAACTCTCTCATTCTCATATCGTTTCGGCACCGTGAAGACATCAAGGCAGAGAAAGGTTGGAAATCTCGAAGAGACTTCGCGTGTCGGTGGAGGAAGTGGAATAGGAAATTAGGATTTTGGTTAAATCATAAATATTTGGGAAGACTCGCGGCGTGGGAGCGCATAGACGGAAACTTCTGTGCCTCCCACCGAGTCAAGGGCTGCCCTGGCTGACTCCTCTGCAATTTGAGGTCGATTGTTGTTCTCGCTCAAGTGACACAGATAGACCGATTTTAGATTGTCGTGGAAGGCAAGTTTCAACAGCTCGGCAGTCTGCTCGTTGGAAAGGTGTCCGTGCCCTTCCATTATCCGTTTCTTCAACTCCGGAGTGTAACTCCCGTGTGCCAAAAGATACGGGTCGTAATTGCTCTCCACGATGATATGCGAAGATTGCCTGCAATACTTGATTGCATCTTCCGTCACTTCCCCGAGATCGGTCAGAAAAGTGAATTTGTCTCCGAAAAAGTCAATAAAATATCCAACGGTGTCGTGGGCGTCGTGAGGGACTGAAAATGGTATGAAACGAACACCGGCCGCTTCTGTTTCAACTCCCGGAACCGTCTCGCAGACACAACCGCATAGCTGCCCCCTTGTCACGGGATGGTGTTCAAGCACAGTACGTAACTTAGATGTTGTAAAGACAGGACGCTTGAATTTCTTTGTAAATCCTGCAAGATACTTGATGTGATCCAGATGCTCGTGTGTTACAAGCACCATTGCAACTTGCTCAATATCAAGTTCTTTTACTGATAGTCTCTTTTTGACCGTCCTACCTCCGATACCAAGGTCGATGAGGAGGGCGATATCGTCATTCCCTATGTAATAACAATTGCCGTTGCTGCCGCTCGAAAGACTCAAGAAACGTGTCATATCAATTTCTTGAGTTTTTTGATTTCAGACGGTTTGAATATCCCTTTTTCGGTAACGATTCCGGATATAAATTCTGCTGGTGTAATGTCAAAAGCAGGATTGTAAACCTTGATGCCCTGCGGAGCCATCGTCTTTCCGAAATACATATCGGTAACCTCGTAAGACGGCCTCTCCTCTATTACTATATCGCTTCCCGTTTTGCAGTTGAAGTCGATGGAACTGGTCGGGCCTAATGTGTAACATGGTATTCCATAGTGCTTTGCAAGGATGGCAAGCCCGCTTGTCCCTATTTTGTTCGCCACGTCTCCGTTTGCGGCTATGCGGTCACATCCAAAGAGCACGACATCTATCTTTCCCTGACTCATAACGATGGAAGCCATATTGTCGCATATAAGGGTGACATCGACACCGGCTTTCATAAGTTCGAAGGCGGTTAGCCTCGAGCCTTGAAGTAAAGGTCTCGTTTCACAGGCATATACCTTTGGCATCATCCCCTGTTGCTGTGCATAATAGATTGGCCCCAAGGCTGTTCCATAACGTGAGACGGCAAGATGGCCGGCATTGCAGTATGTGAGGATTCCGGCATTGTTGGGAAGAATGGAGCATCCGTTTTCAGCAATCGAGAGGCACATCTTCACATCTTCAAGCTTGATTGAACGGGCTTCGGCGGTGAGTTCTTTCTTTATCTTTTCAATTGCCTCTTGTTCAGGCAATTCCTCGTACTGAAGCTTTGTTTCATAGAAACATCTTTCCATTCGGTCCAATGCCCAGGAAAGATTTACCGCCGTGGGGCGGGAGATGCTCAAATATCTCTTTACCCTGAGAAATTCCTTCTCAAACTGATCCATCTTCCTTGTTTTGAAGCGGTTCATACACATAGCCACACCGAGCACGGCAGCTATGCCTATGGCCGGCGCACCACGCACCTTGAGGAGTGTAATGGCATAGAATATCTGTTCGGCAGTGGTAAGATGGATAAACTTCTCCTGCTGTGGCAGCAATGATTGGTCTATTATCACCAGCTCCTTGCCATTTTCGCTGAGTTCTACCGAATCGTATGAGAATACACTCTTCATAATCAATCGGTTATAGCGTTGTAATCAACGACCTAAACAGGAGTATCATCTTTTCAGATGCTTCATCTGCCGCCTTGATTACATCTTCTCCGTCATTTACATACTCATCGTCACTGAAGTCGTGAGCTTCGTTTGTAATGATGGACACACCGAAGACCGGAACATCAGAGTGTCTTGCCACGATTACCTCCGGAATGGTTGACATTCCCACGGCATCAGCTCCTATCAACCTGTAAAATTTATATTCTGCGGGAGTTTCGTATGACGGGCCTGAACTTGCAAAATATACCCCTTTATGAATATTGATTCCAAGGTTGTGTGCAATCTCTTCGGCTTTACGGATAAGTTTGCGGTCGTATGGCCTCGTCATATCGGGGAAACGGGGGCCGAAATCGTCCAAATTCCTACCTATCAATGGATTGCGAAGCATATTGATATGGTCTGATATTAGCATTATATCTCCAACCTTGAATGCAGGATTAACTCCTCCGGCTGCATTGCTCACAAACAGGTACTTGATTCCGAGCAAAATCATAACTCTCACGGGCAAAGTCACCTGGTGCATTTCGTGCCCTTCATAATAGTGGAAACGCCCCTGCATCGCGCATACGTATTTTCCTCCGAGATTTCCGAAGATGAAATTGCCTTTGTGTCCGATTGCGGTTGACATCGGGAAATTTGGAATTTCAGAATATGGTATCACTGTCGGATTTTCAATTGTGTCTGCAAGACGTCCCAATCCGCTGCCGAGAATCACACCTATTTCGGGAATATTTTCATTGATGCGCCCTTTTATATATTCGGCCGCTTCTTTTATCTTAATTACCCAATTTTCCATAATTATTTCATTTTTAATAATTTATATGCCATTGTAGCTGATGCTTCAAGGATTTCGTCTTCCCTTTCCACTTTTCTTCCACGCATCAATATTTTTCCGTTGCATATCATAGTGTCTATGCACGAACTGTTTGCGGAATATACGAAATTGCCAAGGAAATCGATGTCAGGAATGAATGCGCTGCTTCTCTTGTCGATGAGTATCAAATCTGCAAGCTTGCCCTCTTCTACCACACCGGAATCGATGCCGAGTGCCTTGGCGCCGTTGAGAGTTGCCACTTGCAACAGCTCGTTGAGCGGCATTGCCGCAGGATTTTTTCTCCACGCCTT
>JABUTQ010000104.1 GCA_021443605.1 Bacteroidales bacterium
AATACATATTATCTGTTCGGATGGAATCCCTTCCTGTGTGTCTATAACTGGTCTGACGGAAGCGGATCGTGGTGGGACAAAACCGTAAAAAAAATTGGAATCCCCCCTGTCGTCTATGATTCCACTATGGTTGAATCCACAAACAAGGGGATGATCAACCACCTTGAATATCAGGGATATTACAATTCTAAAGTTACAAACCGCATCGAAAAGAAAGGCAAGCTGGTGAGGGTGTATTACGATGTGGAATTGGGCAAACAGTTTCCAATCAAAGATTTGAGTCTCACGGTAAGGGATACGGCGATAGCCCGGCTCATTGAGCAGAATTCGAAGGACGTGAATCTCAAGCAAGGAGATCCCCTTTCTCAGGAAATGCTTGAAACAGAGTCGGAAAAGACGGCCAAGATGTTGAGAAACAACGGCTATTACGGCTTTACAAAAAACTATTTCTTCTTCTCCGCAGATACGATTTCAGCACCGGATTCTGCGCTTTTGTATGTGAGGCTTGCCAACCACACAAGAAACGAATCTTCATCGATGGACAGGCCGCACAGAGTTTATACTATTGGCAACGTGTCGATTACGCCGACCGGAAACCTTAAAGTCCGAGAATCTTTCCTCAAGAACATCAACAGGGTACAACCCGGAACGCAATACAACGAAAACGTCATCAACAACACTTACCAGCGTTTTACCAGCCACAGCCTCTTTTCCAGCGTGAATATGAACCTTGATCCTGTTGATTCGACCACTGTGGATTGCAACATACTGCTCTCCCCTTCCAAACTGCAGGGATTCAAGACAAAACTGGAAGCTTCCGTCAACTCGACCGGGCTTATCGGCATATCTCCATCGCTGTCATATTACCATAAAAACATATTCCACGGCGGAGAGACGTTAAACCTCGGTTTTATGGGTAACTTTCAGTTTATGACAAATAAACCCGTGAGCAGCAAGGAGTTTGCCGTATCTGCATCAATCTCTTTTCCGAAATTCGTACTGTTACCGGACAAGGTGTTCGACAGCTCACTTCCCCGAACAGACGTCACTGCTAACTTCAACTATCAGAGCCGTCCGGAATACAAACGCACAATCATCTCAGCCTCTTATGGTTACACTTGGAATCTCAGACAGAGGCACTATTTCCAGATATCCCCCATCAAGGCAAACATAGTCCGCATCAGGGATCTCGATTCAACCTTTATTGCCAGTCTGAAGAATCCGTATATGATGAATTCCTATGTCGATCACTTCGACCTTGGAGGATCGGTCGTCTATTATTACACGACCGCATCTGAGACAAATCCGAAAGTGTCTTACTTTTATGCGAGATGTCAAGTGGATTTTGCCGGCAACCTGATGAATCTTTTGAACGATTTTTTGAAGAAAGACAAATCAGGTCAGGCGATGATTTGGGATATTCCCTACTCTCAATATGTCAGGACAGAGCTATCGGTAGTCCCCACGATACGATTCGGGCACAATGACCAGTTTGCGTTTGCCTTCAGAGGATTGATTGGAGTTGGAGTTCCATACAAGAACTCCATCTCTATGCCGTTTGAGAAACTGTTCTATGCGGGAGGTTCAAACTCTCTCCGTGGATGGCAGGCAAGAAGCGTGGGGCCGGGCAAAGCCCAGATAGAGGATGCATTCAGAATCAACAACCAGACAGGAGACATCCATCTCGAAGCGAATGCGGAATTTCGTTTCCCGATAGTATGGAAACTGAACGGAGCCCTGTTTGCAGATGCCGGAAACATCTGGTCTTTGCCGACCAAAACACATACGGAAGGGGAATCGGAGATTTATGAGGGTACATTTATCTTCAAGGATGTATTCAAAAGTTCCGCCTTTGCCTACGGATTGGGGATAAGGCTCGATTTCGGGTTGTTGTTGGTACGGCTCGATCTCGGATTGAAGGGCTACGATCCATCCAAACAGGCGTGGTACAAAGCTTCCGAATGGTTTACCAAAAACGGATACGCCCTCCATTTTGCAATCGGTTATCCGTTCTAAAAATTGTTTTAAAGATGGAAAAATTTATTCTGTATCAGTTAATTCCGAGGAGTTTCGGTTCAAGAAAATGGACGCCCGGCGGCTCGTACGAGTCCAACGGCAGTGGCAAGTTCAACAATATCACAGACGAATATCTCGCGTCTCTGAAAAATCTGTCGGTAGATGCGATTTGGTACACCGGAGTGTTGAATCACGCCACAAGAACATCCTTTGAAGGAATTCCAGCAAGCCATCCGTCACTTGTGAAGGGCGAGGCTGGCTCCCCATACGCAATCCGCGACTATTACGATCTCGACCCTGCCCTTGCTGAAAACGTTAATCTCCGCAGCGAAGAGTTTCAGGCCTTGATTGAGAGGACTCACAAGGCGGGGATAAAGGTGATAACCGACATTGTTCCAAACCATGTGGCAAGGGAATATCATTCTGAAATCGAGTGTTTTACATCGGCTAATTTTTATGTGGCCGGGGGGCGTTTGGTCTTGCCGGTAGAGTCTGATTACGTGGAGGAACCGGCATTTGCAACCGGTAACGACTGCTTTTCCAACACCCCTTCCGAGTATGACTGGTACGACACCGTGAAGCTGAACTACGACAATCGTGACACCTGGAACAAGATGCTGAATATCATTCTTTTCTGGGCATCAAAAGGGATTGACGGATTCCGTTTCGACATGGCGGAGATGGTGCCGGTGGAATTCTATCGGTGGGCTTTCCAATCGATTAAGGACATATATCCGGACATAATCTTTATCGCCGAAATTTACAACAAGGATAATTACCGCACCTATTTCGATGCCGGATTCAATTATATCTACAACAAGTCGTGCTTCTACGATGCATTGCGGGACATAGCGCTTCACTATCGCCCCGCCCACTCTCTCACTTCGGAGTGGCAATTTCTCGGAGATATGGAAGGAAAGATGCTCAATTTCCTCGAGAATCACGATGAGCAGAGGCTTGCAAGCGATTTCTTCCTGGGATCCGGATTTCGAGGGATCGCACCCGTTGCGGCTGCCCTATTGTTTGACAATGCTCCATTTATGATTTATGCAGGTCAGGAATATGGCGAAAGGGGAATGCTCGCCGAAGGGTTCAGCGACGTGAACGGCCGCAGCTCCATCTTCGATTACTGCACCGTTCCAACGATAGATAATTCTCTGAAAGGAAAACTCTCGTCTGACGAAAAGAAACTGTACAAAGCTTATTGTGAGTTATTTAAGATTGCTCGTCAGCCTCTTTTCTCCAAGGGAATGAATTTCGATTTGATGTACGCGAACTTCTCCAACGGCAGTTTCAACCCTGAACGGCAATTCGCTTTTCTGCGTCACTATGAAAGGGAAGCAGCTTTAATCGTGATTAATTTTGACTCCGTGCCGGTTTCGGTGGCAGTGAACATTCCCGAGGGAGCAGGAGATTATTTCGGGATGAAACTCCCCTCTTTATGCAAGGCCGAAGTCGAAGCTTACGGATATGTTGTAGTAAATCTGTAATACTTTATTATCTTTGTAAACGACATCTGTAAAAAAATCATACGATTTAAAATTATAATACAATGAAGACTCTTAAAATAATGATTGTTATGATGGCATCGATGATGCTGGCGACATCTGCTTCGGCAATTACGACCACAATTGCTGACGAAAATCTGCAAAAGAAGGAAGCTTCCGTGCTTCCGGAGAAAGGTGAGACCTTCCAAATTGTTGAAGACGTGACAGTTGATGGCGTGCGCCATATCAAGGCCGTTCCCAGTAAAAAAGTTTGCTCGGCTCTGATAGAGTTTGACGTAAAGAAAGGCCGCATCTATAACCTTGTTTATGAAAAAGGTTGCAATGGCAACTTGAAGGCCATCGGCAAACTCGTCGAAGGAATGAAGGTAAAGCAGGCCATCAAAACCCTCGGCGGCGTAGAGTGCGGCAAACGCGGCACTTCTTGCACCGACCAGCTCGCCCAAGTGCTTATGGCGTTGTAAAAACGTCATTCTGAGCGCCAGCGAAAAATCTCACCGAGCAGTACTGTTCGGGGAGTTCCTTCAGTCGCTATCGCTCCTTCAGGATGACGACGTCATTCTGAGCGC